>SLDF01000300.1 GCA_007125435.1 Saprospiraceae bacterium | reverse complement strand
TGCATTAGGTTGTCTGTCTTGGTTCCTAATGTCATTGAAGTCAAAGCCTGCGTCTCACCTCTTGTGAAAATAGCAGAACCATGCGTAGAAGGTAAGTAATCCACTTCACTCCATATATCTCTGACTTCATCAAGGTTTCTACCATCTAATCTCTTCTTGTGATCCAGAACCATCTTACGAATGACTTCTTTCTTCAGCTTGTCAAATTGTTTTTTGATGTAATCACCATACTCTTCTATATATTCCTCACCTTCTTTTTCAAGTTGCTCTTCCAGGAAGTTATCTATTAAAGCCTTGAACTGCTCTTTTCTAGAAGCCTTATCCAGACTGCCATTAGAGATATCGAATATTTTAGATGATAGCGAGCTCTCAATCAAATTATCTATATCTTCGTGTACGGCAGGTGGTTCTACATCTCTTTTATCTAAAGCTTTTTCACCGACCATATTTGCCAGATCTTTTTGAGCCTGACATTGTACTTTGATAGCTTCATGACCCACTTTTATGGCTTCTATAAGCTCTACTTCAGAGCATTCATCAGCTTCACCCTCAACCATAGTCACATCTTTCTCAGTTGCTCCCACGATAATATTCAGTGAGGCCCTTTCTACATCCTCCTTCTTTGGATTGACGATGTAACTTCCATCTACTTTGGCTACTCTGACCTCAGATATTGGACCATCCCATGGAATGTCTGATACAGATAATGCGGCAGAAGCTGCAAGAGCTGCAAGTGCATCTGGCATATCTTGTTCATCACCTGAAATAAGATTTATGATAACTTGCGTATCATTCATATAGTTATCAGGGAATAATGGTCTGATAGCGCGATCTACAAGTCTACAGATCAATACCTCATGTATTGATAACTGACCTTCTCTTCTATGAAATGAACCCGGAATTCTACCTCCGGCTGCAAATTTTTCCTGATAGTCAACACTTAAAGGGAAAAATGCTGCACCTTCTCTTGGTTCTTTTGCTGATACTACAGCACAAAACAACATGGTGTTACCCATTTTTACGACTACAGATCCGTCGGCTTGAGTAGCCAATTTTCCTGTTTCTATAGAAATCTCTCTACCGTCAGGCAGATTGAAACTTTTGGTTATAGGGATTCTTTTTCCCATAAAATGAAATCTTTATTCGTTTGAAAATAATACTTACTGTGTGTAAATGAAGACAATTTATATTGACTTGTCTGAAAAAAATACGGCAGGATAAGACTAAAATGAAAAGTGTTTTCACTTTGGAAAACACTTTTCATATCAAAACTCTTATTTACGAATACCTAATTTAGCAATCAAATCACGGTATTTTTGAATGTCTTTCTTAGCGAGATAATTCAATAACCTTTTTCTTTTACCTACTAAAGTTAATAGTGTTCTTCTACAGGAGTGATCTTTCCTGTTGGTTTTAAGGTGATCAGACAATGCTTTTATTCTGTAAGTGAATAAAGCTATTTGTCCTTCTACTGAACCTGTATTTGTACCAGATCCTCCGTACTCTGCAAAAATCTCTTGCGTTTTTTCTTTTGTTAAATAAACTGCCATTTTTATAATTTAAATAGTTACCAATAGTGATCTCAAGGATCAGTTTTAGCGCTGCAAAGATAATTATTAATTCTAATTATTATAATTTACAGATGTTTACAAATAGATATAACAACTTATTTACTAATTAACAGTAAACGAAACGACTTTCCGACTGCTTTGATTGGTTAGATTTAGAAAGTAAATACCGGATTTGAGATTAAGTGTTGATGAAATGTGAGGCGTCTCTCCACCACTAAAGTAGAATGATTTTGCATAAATCATCCTACCATGTACATCAAATAACTGCATAGTGTGCTTATCACTCGTTGCCAGTTCCGGAAATACATATAGTGAACTAGAGCTTTTATCAAAATGTACTTTATAATCAAGTGAAATATTAGCAACATCCTCAACTGATGTAACTAACCTACAATCATCTCCAGCAAACTGTTCGCACCATCTTGCCTGAAACTCTTGAAAAAAGATATTTACAAGATCGGCATCGTGTATGATCAAAGTATTTTCATCATTTCTATTCTCAGCATTATTAGACCAATTGTGTGAACCGGTTATTAATTTGGCATTTTCAGGGGGACCATTTTCATCAATGATGCAATACTTGTGGTGCAGCATTGGTCCATTTGTGTAATGTAAAACAAACACACCATTAGATTGTAAAGTAGAGTACTGCGATCCATTTTCAAATGTATTGTTCATCAAGCCTTTGACATCAATACCTCTATTGTGTAGATTGATAATAGAGGATGCAAGATTTGAGCGAGTAAAAAGCAAAAGAGCAAAATAACAATCTACCTGAGCTGTATTTAGTGTATTAACAATCTTAAAGGTCGTATTGTCAGATGGAGAAAAATACAATTCGTATAACACGCCATGTATATAAATTTCATGAGGGGTATCGTCTAGCTTAGCAGAACCAAATCGACTCAGAGATGGATTGGGTTGAGCTTGTCGAGAGCCCCACATTTCATCTACCTCTTTTTCATAAGCTCTAGCTAAAGATTGATCTTGTATAAATAACATATGATTATGGTCTGTGAATATTTGACCAGTAGTCATATTAGTCGCACCGGTGATGACCAGAGCTCTGTCTGCATCTTCAGTATCTATGACAAAAACTTTATTGTGCATGAGTCCAGAACCCAAATTGCCAATAAGTATTGGAAAGTCTGGTGTAGGGTTTGACAATGCAATGTTATTCGTATTGTCACTGGTCAGGTATCTGATTTTTACACCTCTATTATGAGCATCTGATAGTGCATTAATTATAGGTCGTCTATTTACATTATAAAGCATGACATCAATAGAAAAGTTGGCCTGTTCTATAGCTGTGATAATGGCATCTTCTAGAATTGCACGTTCAGTAGCTACCGGAGAAAACCCATTAGAGACGGTTGTGTCAATAGATGTAGTGAAATAAACTTCTACCATACCACTACTAGTAGAGCTCGTCATAGCCCATCTTTCGTCTTGAATGTCCTGCCCCTGATATAACTGTAGCAAATAAATATTGGCATAATTTAATTCTTCGATAGTAAAGATGCAGCCTGATGAGCAACTCTCTATTAATAGTGAATCAATAGTAATAGAGTCTCTGTCTTTGATAACAAGGTATCTGGAGTCTTCACCGGATGGTATTAAAACGTTTAATTGGTCCGTAGTAGCTCCATTAACAAATAAATTAAATTGACTGAGTGCCAATTGTGAATAAAGCCCAAATAATAAAACAATAATTAACTTCAACTTCATAAGATAACGTAAAATTAATCACTAGTTGATTAAGAAAGTACATTCCATCATAATAATTATGAATTCTACAAATATGAGCTTAAGTGTGCGACATAGTAATATCACGTAAATTATAATTGAAAAATTATATAAAATGCAGTCTTAAATGTAATATTATCAATTAGTCCACTTGACATCAATAGGATTTGTCAACTCGAAAATTATGTACATTGTTTAATTCATGAGTAGCTCAAAATTTACCAATGTCTTGTCATGCATCAGCGATGCGAAAGGGTGGCGACGTCAGGAGCCAGACTCTTCGTAGCGTCAAGCGAAGAAGAGGCCGACCGTACAGGGAGCCCTGTAGCGTAGCGACCCGACGACGAAAAGAGGAGGGTGATGCCCAAAGCGATAAGATGAATTCCCTCCATATTCTATCGAAGAATGAATTTGAATCCTTATTTTTGGGCAAAAAAGTATGATAAAATCGTTATTTGACAAATATGAAAATACAATACAAGAAAGATTTTTTAAATATGTAAGGATTGATACTGAATCAGATCCAAACTCTAGCTCACAGCCTTCCACAGAAAAACAGAAAGATCTAGGTAGAGTCCTTGTAGAAGAACTGAAGTCTTTGGGAATATCAGATGCGCATTTGGATGAATACGGATATGTCTATGCTACTATACCGTCGAATATTAACGATGACTGTCCAGTTATTTGTTTCTGCGCTCATATGGATACTTCACCTGACTGCTCAGGTAAAGATGTAAAGCCTCTTTTGCACTCTAATTATCAGGGGCAGGATATAGTGTTACCTGATGATTCTACAGTTGTGATCAAAGCAAATGAACACCCTGAGTTACATAAGAAAATAGGACATGATCTTATTACAGCTTCTGGGGAAACATTATTAGGTGCTGACAATAAAGCTGGTGTAGCAGCCATAATGGAAGCTGTCAGGTTTCTTACCTTGCATCCTGAGGTGAAACATGGTAAAATCAGGATTTTGTTTACACCTGATGAAGAAATAGGTCGAGGTGTAGATAAAGTAGACATTGCAAAATTAGCAGCGGATATTGGTTATACTATAGATGGTGAAGCAGTAGGTTCATTGGAAGATGAAACTTTTAGTGCCGATGCTGCTGTTTTGCGTATTCATGGTGTAAGTGCACACCCTGGATTTGCTAAAGGGAAGTTGCAATCTGCTATAAAAGTAATATGTGAAATTATCGATAAACTACCAAAAGACCGTCTATCACCAGAAACAACTGAAGGCAAAGTAGGATTCATTCATCCCGTATCTATATCGGGATCAGCTGAAAAAGCAGAAGCTTCCTTCATCTTAAGGGATTTCAATACAGCAAACCTCAATACATACGCGTCCTTGATAAGTGATATCACTAAAAAAGTTGTTGAATCTTATTATGGAACCAGCTACGAATTAGAAATAAAAGAGCAATACAGGAATATGAAAGAAGTATTGGATAAAAACCCTAAGATCATCGAGTTAGCGAAAAAAGCAATTGAGCTTGCAGGTGTCAAACCAAATCTGAGGTCCATACGCGGTGGTACTGATGGTTCGAGGCTGAGTTTTATGGGTCTACCCTGCCCTAATATTTTTGCCGGTGAGCATTCGTTTCATTCCAAACAAGAATGGTGCACTGTGCAAGACATGTTAGCTTCTAGTCAGACAATTGTACATCTAAGTCATCTCTGGTCTAAGGAAAAAGTTGTCAAAAAGAGTGTGTAGTTTATTTTTTGATGACAACAGATTGTCGTCCAGATAGCATACACTTCACCAGATATGAACCGGGTGAAAGCATTGATATATCAATACGTTCGCTATTTAATGATTTTTCTGACTTGACCAGTACGCCGTTCATGTCATATATATTAACGCCATGGTTGTCGCCATTTATGTAAATAAAATCTTGTGCAGGATTTGGGTATATTATCCAGGATGTTTCAAGTGATACAGCAGGCGGACTGCTTGTTTGTATGTCGATTACTCTGGTCATATAATTCCATATCTCATTGAGAAACTGTGGCCCAGTGAGTCCCGGAAAATCTGTTGGGGGTTCACCTAATCTTAAAAGAACTAAATCTTCAGATGGTACGACACAGAGCAATTGGCTGTTTTTGCCAATTGCCGAGACCATATCAAGAGGTGCATTAGGGCTTATTGGGCCGGGAAAGGACACTTGAAACCCCGGCAACATAAACGACTCCTGTCCATTTAGCCACCATAAATAGCCATAAGAGGGATTGATGTTATTTGAGGGTCTAATCATGGCATTAAAATAGTTTGTATCTGCCATGATGATTTCATCATCCCAAACACCTCCAGATAATGTAAGTAGACCAAATCGTGCCATTGATCTTGCATCACTAAAATATACCCTATTGAAGTCTAAAGGTAAGAAACCTCCACGCATACCAATTTTATTCCTTAGATTAAGACTGAAAAATAGATTGAAGTTTTGAAATGGAAGGGCATTAGAAACGACTTCCTGTAAAAGGGTGTAGGGCGCATTATGATATGACCACCTCTCCCCTGCCGGAGAATGGTAAACTAGACAATTGGGGTTCGTACAAGTCAAATCGCCGGTATCATTCAGTCCAGTTGTCATAGTTAATTGATGAAAGATCGTGATAGCTTTTTCTTGATCCGAGGATAGTGAAGTCCAGCCTTGACCGAGGTAATCTGAGGTCGTATCCTCAATGTTTAAGTGGCCTGCCTCTTGTGCTAAGCCAACAGTAAATGCAGTAAGTACTTTGCCCGCCGAAGCCCAATACCATGAACTGTCCTGCTCGAAAGTGCCAAAATACTCTTCAACTATGAGTTTTCCATTTTTTAAAACGATAAACGCCTTCGTATCATTAGCGTCTAGAAATGTCTTCAAGCTGTCCAGCGTTGCCTGATCCCAATTGAGGTCTTCTGGACTCATAGTCTCCCATTCATCACTATTTATAGGAGGGAAATAGTATTGAGCAATTGACCGCGAAGCAGTAATTGTAAATAATAGAATTATGGTAAAAGTCTTCTTAAAAAAGATTGGGATACTCATTCTAACTTTATTTTAATGCTTTGATCCACTTCCAGCAGTATTTTTTCATCAACTATGGAGTCAATCTTTACTTTAATGCTTTTTATTTCTTCCTCATTAAGTATCTTTTCAGACAATAAACTCAATGAAATAGTAAGCGGTTTGTCTTTCCTGACACTTACATTTCTTAAAGTAGAATTCTCAATGACCATACCTTCTAGTGTCCTTATCAATTTTGCTTCCTTTACAACACTAAAGTATGAAAAGCCAAGGGGAATCGAAAGTATAAATAACATTATGATTGATCTAAGTAAACTTTTACGTGCTCTTCTAAATGGACCAAAGCCTAACAAAATAAAGGAAATACCACCAAACAATATAATACCTGTGAGATTAGTGATATACAATATTGAGGCTCCGATGAACATTTCCCAGTTTAACCAACCAATCCCAATTCCGGCTACTGCCAAGGGAGGTATCAATGCTACTGCAATGGCAACGCCAGCTAGAGTTTTGGCTACTTCTTCTTTTGCGTGAGCATAAGCAGCAGCAATACCTGAAGCTACGGCGATGCCCAAATCCAATAAATTAGGCGCCATACGCATTTCCATTTCAGCCGTTATCAACCTGGTCGGTAAGATTATTCCTACGAATGCTGCTAAAATCATAGATAGAACGGTGCCTATAGCAACAGTTTTGATACTGCTGCTAAGCATTTTAGCGTCCGATCTAATCATGCCCATTGAAAATGAAACCAATGGTCCCATTAGTGGCGCCAATATCATAGCACCAATGATAACTGGTGTCGAGTTTGCAAATAGCCCAAGAGTCGCAATAATGGTTGACATCCCCATCATCACCATATAAGCGTTGCTATTCTCAGAGTTTTGTCTTAGTACACTAAATAGCTCTTTAAAATCTTCTGTACTGGCTTTTGGCAACCATGGTAAAACTCTATCAACAAAATCGACCCTCTTATTGCCGAGCGGAATGTTCTGAACCCTAAAGCTATCATCACCATTGGTATGTTCAGATTCCATATCTGTAAGACTTGGTTGCATGAGATGTAACCTCTTTGGTAGGACCTTAAGCTCTATTTCTTTAAATCTCCGACTTCTGCCATCTATAGTCAACTCAGCTTCTCTCTCATTAATAATCGTAAGAGAATCACACTTAATGTAACCAATAAAGTCAGGTAGTTTTTGATGCTTTCCCTTTATAAGACTGTTCAATAGAAACTTAATAACCTGTACCACATGTAAAGGAGATAATATTAAAAGATGAAGCTTGCCATCATTAGTAGCTGTATCGCTTATCAGGTTTTTTGTTATAATTGATGCCTGAGCGTATTCTACTGAAACAAGTCCCAGTGCACTAGTAGAGTATTGTTTCTCCTCATCAACAATGATCTTAAAAGGTAAATGTCTTACCGATTTCAATTGCCATAGCTTCTTAAGGATACTGTAAGTCTGAAAAATAAAGTTTTTTCTATAGTCGATATCAATTGTAAAAACCTCTCCTATATTTACGGACTGGAATACAGGTATTTGATTGCATAAAAATAAATCTACTTCATGTTCATTATCAGTATTTATAATATCCTTTATGCATTCCTCAATATCTTCTGATATAGCTAAGGCCTTATTTACTGGCCCCATTTCAGGATGAGGGAGAAGTCCAATTTTAATGTCTTTTTCTGCTATAGCAGGTATCACTATATTAATGTTGTCTTCACTAAGATATAAAATGAATTTATCACCATCATTAGTATCTATATCATCAATAGACTCAAACAAAAGCATACTAGGTTCAGCAGTTTCAAAAAGTGGAATAATCTTGTTGACTACCTCTTCTTCGTCTGATTCTGAAAATATGATTGTTGAGTTACGCATGATTGTTCATCTTTTTTATGCTGAATGGAACGACTTTATAGTATTGTAGTAAATCTTAAGAACAATGTGCATTAGTTTAATAAAAGGTAAGCTTCTTTTCTAACCAGCTTCGTTTGTCTTTTAAATACTTAAGTTGCCAGACAAATAATAAACTTGAAATCAAAACACCAAGAATTGCACCAAAAATAACGTCCTCAATAAAGTGCTGCAAGAAATACATCCTCGACAAGCCAACTAATGCCGGGCATATGAAAGATAAAACTACGATGATTTTGTCGTTATTGAAAATAAGTGCTAGAAAAGTAAATAAGGTGAAAGCTGCTACTGTATGGCCAGAGGGAAAACTGAGAAAGTTGTCGTAAATGTTGAAGTTTTCAATCCATTCAAATTGGTAGATCAATTGTTGATCTGAGAGATATCTGACAGGACGTGGTTGCTGAAAAATAACTTTTAATAACATGGCCGTTCCCAGTCCTAAAAAGCCAACTATGGGTATCATAAAGGCGTACCTAAATTTAAAGAATAGCAGTAAAATAAAGACAAGAAAAAAACTGATGGCCTCACCAAAATAAGTTATTACAAGTAATAATGAATCCAGATGAGCATTTCTATTGCTACCCATGAAAAATAATATCCATTCTTTACTTACCATAATTCGAATAATAGTAAGAGCCGACAAAAAGATTAATACCAATAAAAAGAAAAGTTTGTTTTTGCGACAAAAATCCATCATGATATTATTTCTTTGAAGGTATCACGAATGATAATATTCTTTTAAACAAGTAACCAATATCTATAAATTTGGCATCTAATTGAGCTTTATATGTAAACCAAATTGCAAAAGGTAGAAGAACAAGGCATGACCCCCAAGAAGCCAGAATGTCATTCATCTTTTGTGTCTCAGCGAGTTTTTTAAAAGTAGTAGTAGCAGATATATGAATCATAAAAAAAATAATTGCTATCAACAATGGATAGCCAAAGCCACCCTTTCTAACTATTGCACCCAAGGAGACGCCGATAAATAAGAAAATTATACAAACAACTCCAAACACGAATTTCTGATGGTATTCAAATACATGCTTAGACCTTTGCTCTGATGAGGATTTTAAAGATGAAGAAGATATCGAAAACCTGGATCTCATATCCATGATTTTTGTTCTGGTAAATGGCAGTAAATTTTCAAGACCGACTCTTTCAAATAAATCAAAAAACGACATAGCTTCATCTATCAACAAATGAACAGAGTCTTTTTGAGCAAATGCGGCCAAACCTTCTTGATTTGGGGGCAGTTGAAATTGTACTTGTCTATCCTGTCTGTCTTTAATAATTGGATCTCCACTCTCTAGGTCATACCATCTAGGTAAGTCATATTTCATGTCTTTCTGACTTCTCAGCGTTTGTTCATTCATTTTCATGTCAATGGTGTCTATAGCTTGCTTGAGGAGCTTTCCACTCAACATGGATTGATGGTTCTTGAATAGTTCTTCATCTGTTTTGGAGATTTCAAACTCGCTGAGATCAAAAACCTTTTCCCATTCCTCAAATACACTTCTTGTAAATGTTGGTCTGGTAGATGATTCGGTGACTTTTTCGGCTTCTTGCACTTGATATCCGTCAAATAAGCGCATTATCATAAACCTTTCATTATCTGAGACATACATCTCTCCCCTTTCAGCGTGGATCAAATTGACTTTGCTTGGACTGCTCTGCGTATTATCATAGATTAGTACGTTCTTCAGGTCACGATCGTTAGCAGCTTTGTCAGTTACTCGAATTGTATAACCCTGAAAATCATAATTAAAAATGCCGGGCTCAATACTAAGTGTAGGCTTTTGCTTTTTTATATCGAATAATCTGGCTTTATACTTTAAATTGGCTTCTGGTATAATATAATTGGCACTGAAATATGAAAATATACCCAAGGCAACTCCTATAATAATAGCCATACGCATAATTCTAAGAAGTGAAATACCGGCGGACTTCATGCTTGACAACTCATAGTTTTCACCCAAAGCACCAAAGACCATGACACCTGCTATCAATATGGCAATTGGAATGGCCATAGGTATAAATGTGACTAATAAGTAACCCAACAGCTCAAAAATCACCCAAATACTTACACCCTTGCCAATTAGGTCATCAATCCACAACCACAAAAATTGCATCATTAACACAAAGATGGCAATAAAGAAAGCCGCTATGAATGGAGGGATAAAACTGCTTAATATGAGTTTGTCTATCTTCTTCAATTGGACTGATTTTATACTATGCCTTTAACGCTCTTTAGACTAAATAATTTCATGTCTTTACCATGCTTCTTTTAATGTAATTGATAAGTTTGATATGACTTAGGTATACGCATTTGTCAAAAAAACTATTTATAATCGGTCAATACTATCGACTCACTAACTGGTAAAAAATCATCGACCTCATTACTAGCAATGATAACGGTTCTTTTATTCAATGTATTCTTTATCATCTCATGGTACCACGCTTTTGCAGTGTCATCTAAATTAGTACCAGGTTCGTCCAGAAAAATAGCTTTAGAATCTGTAAAACATGCTATGGCAATTTTTAAACGCTGGAGCATACCTGATGACATTTCGTCAATTCTTAGACTAGCCTGTTTCGTTAGATAAGCCATTTCAATGAGTTCATCACCAGAAATATTATTGATGAAGGGTTTGATACTACGGTGAAACTCTACCATCTCTTTAATAGTATATTGCTCAATAAGGTCAATATAGGGGGCAGTCAGACTAATATAATTATAGATATTGTCTCTGGCGATTTCTTTACCTTCAACCTCATCACGATAAGTAATCTTGCCAAAACTGGGAGATAAGTAACCCACAAGAATCTTTAGGAGTGTTGATTTACCCGAACCATTTGGACCTTTAATAGCATAGCACTTTCCACCCTCAAAAGTTAAATCAACTTTTTTAAGTATCCATTCATTGCCATAGCGTTTTCCAACATTTTCGCATCTTATGGTAAGCATGATACCGGTTTCATTTAGGGTTGATCTCTTGGTACCAATTGTGCGGTTAACTCTGCTTCTGTGACTAATGTATTACCTACAAAAGCTCTGCCTTGCATTTTACAAATTCCTCTGCGTATAGGTTCCAATAAGTCCATAGTAATCACCAAAGTATCTCCCGGTATAACCTTTGCTTTAAACTTGCAATTGTCAATTTTTAAAAAGTAAGTATCATATTTCTTATCAGGAGGTAGTAAACTTATAGCCAATATACCACCTGTTTGGGCCATAGCCTCGATCTGAAGAACACCTGGCATAATAGGGTTATTAGGGAAATGGCCTTGAAAAAAAGGCTCATTCATTGTTATATTCTTGTAGCCTACGACTCTTGACTCAGTAAGCTCCACTATCTTATCAACCAATAGAAAAGGATATCTATGCGGTAAAACATCATAAATTTGATTAATGTCATACACCGGATCAGCATTAAAATCAACTACAGGAACAAGCTTATTCTTCTGTTCCGACTTAAGTACTTCTTTGAATACTTTTGCAAACGCCGTATTAGCTTCATGGCTTGGCTTATTGACAATAATTCGCGCATCGAAGTATGTCCCACATAAAGCTATATCACCTAAAAAGTCCAAAAGCTTATGCCTTGATAACTCATTCGGATATTTAAGGCCATTTTTAGCAACCAAACCTGGTCTATCAATATCTAGTCCTGCATCGGGAAATGCATTTTTAAGTTCGATTGCTTCTTTCTTTTCCGGTAAGTTCTCGACCACAATAACAGCATTGTCCAAGTGGCCACCTTTGATAAGGCCGTGCTTATGCAATGCCAGAATATCATGCAAAAACACAAATGTTCGACAACTGGCAATTTCAGAAGGAAAACTTTCTAAATCTTTTAACTCTGCAAATTGACATGGTAACACCTTTGAATTAAAGTCTATGTTGACATGGACCTCAAAAGCTTCTGAAGGTAAAACTGTATACCTTGAACCGGTAGGCTCATGAACGTACTCAAATGGCTCACGAATTTTAATCCTCTGCAATTCTACTTCCTGGTCAACAATGCCGGCTTCTTCAATGGCTTCAATATATACTTTAGAGCTTCCGTCCAATATCGGCAATTCATTTGCATTGACTTCCACTAATATATTTGTCACTCTCATAGCATAGAGGGCTGCTAATAGATGCTCTACAGTTTGTATATCAACATTGTTTGATGTCAGCTTTGTACTCCTGTTTGTATTTGACACCTTTGCGATTTGTGCCGGTATGATTTCATCTGTATCACCATGCTTGACATTGAATTTGATACCATGATTTACATTCGCAGGATGAAGTATAACTGTCGAGTTCACACCGGTATGTAGTCCTACTCCAGATATGCTAACTGACTTGCCAATTGTTTGTTGATTCATGTATTAGTTTTGTTATATATAGCCCCAAAATAAAAACCAGCCTCAAGTCAATTATTAATAACTTAACTTGTAGCTAATGGCAAAATTAATAATTTAATAGTTATTCACCTTTGGCTGACTGCAATTTATCAACCAACTTCTCTAGACGATGTATCTTCTTTAAGAGCTCAGGTAGTTTTTTGAATACAGTAAAAGATTTGACGTAATTCATATAGTTAATGGCTGGATAGCCAAATAATTTGCTTCCTTCTTCTTTTACAGAAGAAGCTATGCCTGACTGAGCTTGAACTTCTGTTCGATCTGCTATATTGAGATGCCCTACAATACCGGTCTGACCTCCAAATCGGCAATACTTTCCTATCTTAGTACTCCCTGCTATTCCTGTCTGAGCGGCTATCGCCGTATGTTCACCTATAGTAACATTGTGAGCGATATGAACTAAATTATCAATCTTAACACCTTTCATAATCAGTGTATTCCCCATTGAACCACGATCTATGGTGGAGTTGCTGCCAATCTCTACATTATCTTGTAAAATAACTTTGCCCATATGTGGTATCTTTACATAGTATCCTTTAGGGTCGAATGCATAGCCAAACCCTTCTGACCCAATAACAGCATTGGGGTTAATAATACAGTTTCTACCTATTTCTGTACGATCCATGATCCTTGCACCAGAATGTATGATGGATCCCTCCCCTATGATCACATGCTTACCAATGTGGACATTACTCTTTATATGAACGCCATCTCCTATTACTGCCCCTTCTTCTACTGTAACATAAGCATCAATCTTGGCTTTATTTGAAATTAGTACACCCGGTTCTAAGTTTGACTTTTCTGAAATGCCAGGCTCCATAGATTGACCCCCTTCAAAAGCTTGAAAAAGCTTAGCAAGAGCCAAATACACATCTTCAACCAAAATCAGTGTGGATTTTATCTGATTATTTAAGGTTATTGAGCTGGGCACTATGATGATTCCAGCGTTGGTTTCGACTAAATATTTCTCATACTTTGGATTCCCCAGAAAGGTTATTTGGTCTTCGCTGGCGTCTTCTATACCTGATGGACTGCTTACTGCTTTATCCGGGTTCCCAACGATCTTACCGTCTAATATTATCGCAATATCATTTGCAGTTATTTTCATATCCTCCTTAAAATAATTTTATAAATATAAGCATGAATAATGCTTAACCAAATTGACAGGCACACAATATTCTACTCCATAAAAGGCCACAAGATACATCTTAATGAGGGCAATGTATTAAGGTTAATTGATTTTTATACTTTTGCAGTTTCAAATGAAAGGGTGCATTTCAAAATGTCGATTTTACTAGTTATGCATCAGCGCTGTGGAGTGGGTGGCGAAGCGAATGCGAAGCCAGACTCGATGTAGCCTTAGCGAAATCGAGGCCGAGCGAATAGCGAGCCCCGAAACATAGCGACCCGAGGACAACAGGACGAGGGTGATGCCCAAAGTAGCGAAAAAAATATATCCAAATGATCGTTATTATGAATTTACTTTAATAAAGACATTAGACAGATGCGCAGTTTGAATGAACATGATCTTGTTATTTCCATTCAATAAGTGTTTTTGTTACTGGATAAAGCAAAAGGTCATGAAACTAGTAACCGAATTTAAACTACATTTCTTTTAATATAAAATCTATGACAAAGACATCAACAATAAAGATTGGAACCAGAGGAAGTAAATTGGCTCTGTGGCAAGCAGAGTATGCTCAGGTCAAACTCAAAGAACTTGGATATGATGCCAGTATCCATATCATCAAAACTAAAGGTGACAAAATACAGCACCTCAGCTTTGATAAAATTGAAGGTAAAGGCTTTTTTACTAAGGAAATAGAGGATCAATTACTAGAGGGAAAAGTAGACCTGGCTGTACATTCTATGAAGGACTTAACAACGACTTCTCCTCCTGGCCTCGTTATTGCCGGTGTTTCTTACAGAGAAGATCCATCTGACGCTTTATTAATAAGAACAGATAGAATTGATACTCATCTAGACTTTCATTTATCCAAAAATGCCAAGGTCGGCACTTCTTCAATGAGAAGAAAAGCGCAATTAAAAGACTTTAGGCCAGACATTGAGACCGTTGATATACGCGGTAATGTTCAGACCAGATTGCGTAAGTTGTTTGATGAGGATTTAGATGCCATTATGCTGGCAAGTGCCGGGCTTGACAGGGTCAAGCCTGAACTTAAAGGTATTACTGTCAAAAGACTCCATCCAAAAGAATTTGTTCCGGCTCCGGCACAAGGGGTGTTGGCCTATCAAACTCTCGAAACCAACAAAGAACTCAGAAGAATCATTAAAAAGATGCACAACAGTGACATCGCTGACAAGACAAACATAGAAAGGGGTGTTTTGAAAAAGATGGAAGGCGGCTGTCTGATCCCACTAGGCGTCTATTGCGAAAAAGATGCTAACCATAACTACCATGTTTGGGCAGCTTATGCACCGGATCTCAATACGCCCGTGAAAAGATTTCACACTTCATCCTCAACGAAATTTGAATTAGTGGATACGATTGTGAATAATCTACGATAAACTACAGACTCTACTTTTTAAAGCCGATGGACTTTCTATTAAATACAAATTGATCAGTGCTGAGAACTAGGTGATTTACATCTTCGAAAGTAATTTGATTGTCATTTTTAGTGGCTCGTATTTCCGCATCCATTGAAGAAAATCTAAGATTATGTTGCTTGATAGTATCCTGCACTATATTTCTCACTGTACGAGCATTGCCAAAATACTTGTCTCTGTACTCGTAAATGAATGATAGATAGGAGGCTAGATGCTCCTGTGCCTTTGGACTGATAGAATATCCATTTTGTCTAAGCATGCTAATGGCTATTTCAAATAATTCTTCAGGATTATAATCAGAAAACTTTAGCGTCTGATCAAATCTTGATTTGAGACCGGGATTAGACTTCAGAAAAGTTTCCATATTGTCAGGATATCCTGCAGCGAATACAAAGAATCTAGATCTTGAGTCCTCCATGCGCTTAAGAATAGTCTGTATGGCTTCACTCCCATAATCAGCGTAGTTAGATGCCCCCTGAGAAGTCAGTGCATACGCTTCGTCAATGAATAACACACCACCTAATGCATCATCTATTTTTTCACTAGTCTTCAAGGCTGTTTGACCAACAAAGCCGGCCACCAGACCCTGCCTGTCAGTCTCCACGATGTGACCCCTTTCCAGTATACCAAGCGCTTTATATATTTTTGTTAATATTCTGGCTACTGTTGTCTTACCCGTACCGGGATTCCCAATAAAGACTGTGTGAAGCGAAAAGTGATTTAAGACATTTTTGTTGGTTTCTCTGTAGTATTTCACCAGATCTACCAATTCATTGATGTCTTTTTTGACATTGTCTATACCTATGAGCTCATTGAGCTCTGTCAAGCTGCTTTCTAATAGTGCATGGTCTATAGGTATATTAGGGAATATGGCAGTGTCTGATAATTTGATTTTAGCTACGTCTTCCTTAATAATTGTGCTTAAATCTTGTCCGGATTTTGAGGCCGGACTTTCATCATTCATAATCCTGATGGCAAGATTCTGCTTGGCCTTTTCGATGAGATCATGTACAAATCTGGCATTACCAAAGGTTCGGTCTCTATCTCTATATGCATCGACGATTAGCTTATCTATCAGTACCCTGGCGTCTTGATTGAGCTCTACATTTTTATCCTTGCATGCATATTCAGCTATTTGGGACAATTCTTGAGGCAGATAATCCGAAAATTCGTACACCAATTTAAATCTGGATTTCAAGCCTGGATTAGAGTCAATGAAATGTTTCATCTCTTTTGGATAGCCGGCTACTATCACGGCCAGATCGCCACTTCCATTACTCATCTCTTTTACCAGGATTTCAATGACTTCCCTTCCAAAGTCTTTTGAATCATCATTAGATCTTGCCAGTGCGTAAGCTTCATCTATAAATAATACACCACCTTTTGCTGTTTCTATGACTTCTCTGACCTTTGGTGCTGTTTGGCCTATATACTCCCCTACAAGATCGGCTCTATCTACCTCTGTTACATGACCTTTAGAAAGCACCCCCATCTTTTTATAGAGCTGTCCCATCATTTTTGCCACGGTTGTTTTACCGGTGCCGGGGTTTCCGATGAATACAGAGTGTACATTGATATCCTCGTTTTCTGGTATGCCCTTTTTCTTCCTGAGTTGTAGGTATTGGATGTACTTTGCGTGATCTCTCACTTGTTTTTTAATCGTACTCAGACCTATCAACTTATCTAACTGTGCTAATAACTCTTCGAAGGATGTCGAATCGCCTTCTGCTGACTGGAAAGTGATAGGCGACATTTTATTGGGTAGTGTGATAGGGTTGTTACCTTCTTCAAACTCATCGCCAACTTCAAATGGCACGATGCCGAGCACATAATCCATAAATACAACCTCCGCTGTATATATACCGGGTCGCCACGACCCCTTTATATTAGACCCCCATCCTGCAGTAATATGTATGGTCTCCTCGTCTTTTTTTATGGTCTGAAGCCTTACGACCTGACCTTTTAATTCTCTGGCGCCATTATAAAATTTGATAAACATTTCACATTGCCACGGCTTTCCGATGTTCTTATTCCTAAGCAACAGCTCTGTGTATATGTACCTCGTTTCTTCACTGCTGAAGGCACGATAGTAGCTCCTATCACCCTCAGTGATGTCATCATATGGCCCCTCGTACAGTTTTAATGACTCAAGATCCATGTACGGATTATTGTCAATGCTGATCTCCCCATCGGCCTCTTCGATGTAGAAGTATTTTGTCGCCTCTCGCTCACCATTTATCCATGCTTCCCAGTAATATGTACCCTTTTTCCAAAAGACACCTGGATTCTTATTGCCCCAGCCTTCCCTTATATAGACGATATGGTCGTATTTACTTACTTTCCTTTTAAATGTGAGATTGCAAACTTCCTTCTTCCTGCCTTTCTGCAGCGAAAAACATTTCATCTGTACATTAGCCTCCCAGAAATCTACATCAAACATCTTATTAAAGCAAGATAGCTCTGCATAGATGTAGGCAGTCTCTCCCCTGTCAAATACTTGTCTATATTTTTTCTTATTATCAGCTAGCCATTCTGTAGAGGCGTACACTTTAAGCTCTCTGAATTTATAATGCCTTGGTATGCTTTTATTTACGGATTCAGCCACTTTATGATATTGAGTTATTCGCTTTATTTAATTTACTTTATTCAACTAATGAGTCACTACAATGTGTTTAATGTAGAATCCAAGTCTAAGGTTTTCTAACTTCACATTTTAGGGTGTTTTCTTTTATTTTATTTCCTTGGGCATCACCCTCCTCCTATCGTCGTCGGGTCGCTACGTTGCGGGGCTCGCTATTCGCTCGGTCCTGCGGACTCACTCGCATACGCTCGTGACCCACTCCACATCGCTGATGCAATCTTTATGAAATAACACCAATATGACTAACACCTCTATATTCACTCTCAAATTTAAGAAACTCCTTTTAAATAAACACAACAATCGTTCCAATTTAAAAAGGTTAAGAACTGAGATAATAGCTCATCGATAAGTCATAACAATTAAAAAACTTTCATGTCATTATTATCAAGCGTTTTTCATTAGTATTTCATCTTCTACGGTTATAAGAGCCGATACGCATTGTCATGCAGCACTCACAAAATTGCCCTACATTCATTTTAAATTGAGTTGCGATTCTTTACAAGGGGCAATGCTTCCTGTCCACCATGTCTTTAGCATGATAAAAGTAATTGTACTAAATATCTTTATTCAGCATCTTTTTGTTCTATGGCCTTTCTCACTGAACCGTACTTTTCCAGAAGATCCCATGCCTTGACCTTTGAAATGTTTAATGCATTTGATACTAAGTTCACGGCTCTCTCTTTTAACTTGTCATTAGTGAGTTGCATGTCGACCATTTTATTGCCTTTGACTCTGCCAAGTCTGATCATCGTCGCAGTTGTGATCATATTGAGAATCATTTTTTGAGCTGTGCCAGACTTCATCCTTGTACTGCCGGTAATATACTCAGGGCCTACTTCTGCTACTATTGGAAAATCAGAATACGCAATAATGGGAGCTCCAGGATTGCAAGTGATACAGCCTGTGACAATACCATGGGCTCTGGCAGACCTGAGACCACCGAGGACATAGGGTGTAGTACCTGACGCAGCTACGCCTACTACGACATCCATTGCATTAATATTATATGCTTCCAGGTCTGACCACGCTGCTTCTTGATCATCTTCTGCGTGTTCTACGGCCTTCCTTATAGCTGTGTCTCCTCCGGCGATCAAACCAATCACCATGTCAAATCCTACTCCAAATGTGGGTGGACACTCTGACGCATCTAAAACACCCAATCTTCCACTAGTGCCTGCACCTATGTAAAATAATCGCCCGCCTTCTGTTAACTTTGATACACAGGTATTGACTAACGGCTCTATGGATGACAAACACTGCTCTACTGTCAATGCCACTTTTTTGTCTTCACGGTTGATATCTGTCAGAATTTCAGCAACTCTTTTTTCTTCTAGTCTATCATAGAGTGAATCAGATTCAGTAATTCTTTTCATATGTTGTTTTTAAAAGTCAACCTTTGGTTCATGACCACAAGAATGTCCTTGTTTAAGAATATTCAAATATCAGATGAGGTGTATAAGTTGTATACGGCTTTAAAAGGCTTCAAAATAAGGCACTTTGCTTGATTTCGCTCATTCACCATAGGGGTGACCGACTGGTGCGAAGCAATTGACTTGACTAAATGTCAAGTCAATAAGGAGATGACTGAATGGTGCGCAGCAATTTGGTTGACTAAATGTCAACCAAATAATGAAGGAACCGAGCCAACTCTGGCTCGGCATCACAGTATCTTAATAAAAATTCACCATAATGAGTAAACTATTAAATCGTAATAAAAAGTAGCCGACTCTGGATCAGCTTCGACTGCTCCTAAACAAGAGGCTTAATACCATTTACTCATATCGCTTTTATATTTTTTATGGCATTCGTGAATCTCCTTCGTCGATTTAAAGCCTCACAACGAAACCCTAATGCATAAACCGGGTTAAAACGACAAAAATATAGATATAATCTGAATATATTATCATATCGAAAATATTAGACTTTACTTGCTTATCGAGTCTATGTATATTTTTATCAATCTAATGGGTCTTTCGACTGTCATCTGGCATTTATAATTTTTAGTTTTAGCATTTTCTCTATGTGAAAAAGTGTTTTGTCGAACAATCATCCCTTTATCGTAGATTAATCTTATAATTGTGCTCCATCAAAAAACACAATATGAAAATAGGTATCATCAGAGAAGAGAAAAATCCACCAGACAGAAGAGTGCCGCTTAGTCCTGAGCAATGTCGAGATATTGTCAAAAAGAACAACATCGATCTCTACGTACAGACATCTGCTAACCGCTGCTTCGAAGATGAGGAATATAAAAGCCTCGGCCTAAAAGTGGTCGATGATGTCAGCCATTGCGACATATTGTTAGGCGTGAAAGAAGTGCCTATTAATAGCCTTATAAATGATAAAACCTATTTCTTTTTTTCACACACTATAAAAGCTCAAGCCTATAATCGGGAGCTTTTAAAGAGCATATTGCGACAAAATATCAAATTAATTGACTGGGAAACACTGACTAATGATAGCGGACAAAGACTCATAGCATTTGGACGGTTTGCCGGCTTGGTGGGTGCACATAATGCACTATGGACTTATGGTCGCAGGACCGGTCATTTTGACCTAAAACGAATGGTTGATTGTAAAGACTATGCAGAAGCCAAAGCGATGTATGCCAACTTAGACTTACCACCTGTCAAGATCGTATTGACGGGGTCAGGACGAGTCGCTAATGGGTCAGCAGAAGTACTAAAAGACATGGGTATAGCCGAGGTCA
>SLDF01000367.1 GCA_007125435.1 Saprospiraceae bacterium | reverse complement strand
TGACCTGGAGCAAAAAAGAAAAGGCTAATAGATTGTATAAAAAAACCAAGGGCAGATCAACTATATGTACCCTGCCACATGGATGTATTTCTCACATGTTCTTATCAAGAAAAAAGGCTATAAACCGATTAGCCAATTGTTGATCTTTTGACATCTTATGTGTTAGTCCCCAGAAAAAACAAGTGATCCGGAATAAGGAAATATATAAAGGTTATACAATCAGCGCAAATCCAATACTCTCAACCACTCAAAGGCCTACGGCATCAAAGCCTCTACTTCGTCTTCCGAGTATAAAATCTTCTCATCTGTCTTCTCAAAAGGACAAATCGAAAAATTCCAAGAATAAAGAGAACCACTGCAATAGCTAGTGAAGCCCAACCTAACCACCTAACTTCTTGAAATTCTACTAACTTCAGCATAGCACCGGCTCCCAGAAGAAAATATAGTCCTGTACGAATATAGGTAAGAAAAGTCCTTTCATTTGACAGTCTAGTTCGTTCCATAGCAAGAAAGTCCCTGAGGATCATCTTTTCCCTGACGACGTACTCCCGCCTTAATCCAGACCGTTTTATAAATCTGCTGACATTAGGTTTTAAGCTTCTCATAATTCAGCTTTTTTATTGTGCAAGACCACATATGGCATCAATCATCTTAGACCTACTTCTTCGCAGTAGTTTTTTTTCTGGTAGTCTTCTTTTTTGCGGTCGTAGACTTAGCACTTTTCTTTTTAAAAGCACCAGGTACTTCGGCTTCTACCATTGCTTTGACCTGATCTAATGTGAGTTCTGCGGCATCTTCCTTGGTATACTTTTCTCCATCTGCTTTCTTTCCAAGCTTCACAGACTTTTTACCAAATCTTATAAATGGGCCCCATCTGCCGTTTTCTATAGCCAGTTTTTCATCAGGCCATTGCTGGATGTAGCGATTGGCTTCCTTTTCTATTTTGGCATCAATGAGTTCTACCATTTCTGACTCCGATAAGTTATCAAAATCATAGCGCTTAGGTACATTGATGAACATTCCATTCCATTTGAGGTAAGGGCCAAATCGTCCTTTGCCCTTTGTCACAGGTTGGTCTTTATATTTCATGACCGGGGCATCGGCTTTTAGTTTTGCCTGTATGAGTTCTGCCGCTCGCTCAAAGCTAACCTCCATTGGGTCTTCACCTTTGCTCAGAGAGACAAATGTATCTCCAAACTTGACATAAGGCCCGTACCTCCCTGAGTTCACAGTCACTTCCTCTCCCTGAAATGTCCCCAGTGTTCTAGGCAACTGAAATAATGTGAGCGCCTCATCTAGCGTAATGGTTTCGATGGACTGCTCCGGCTTCAGATTGGAATATTGAGGCTTTTCATCTTCGGCCAATTCTTCTCTGGAGCCAATCTGTACGATCGGTGAACCATACCTAGAGATTCTTACTAAAACAGTTCTCCCGGATTCCGGGTGTTTTCCTAATATGCGCTCGCCTGAGGCTCTATCGGCGTTCTCGATGGTATTCTTGACTTGCTTGTTAAAGGGGAAGTAAAACCCTTTCAACATCTCCTGCCATCTGACTTTGCCCTTGGCAATATCATCAAATTGCTCTTCGATATCTGCTGTGAAGCTATAGTCCATCACCTCGTCAAAGTGCTTATCCAGGAAGTCTGTCACTACCATACCCATATCCGTTGGGAATAGTCGATTCTTGACTGCTCCGGTCACCTCAGAAGATGTAGCTTTTGAGATGTTATCCTCCTTTAAGGTCAAGACCTGATATTGGCGTTCTTCTCCATCTCTGCTTGTTTTGACGACGTACCCCCTACCCTCTTCCATTATTTTTGTAATGGTAGGTGCATAAGTTGAAGGTCTCCCTATCCCTAGCTCCTCAAGTTTCTTTACGAGGCTGGCCTCTGTATATCTGGCCGGAGGTCTTGTAAATCTTTCGGTCGCTTTCATCTCATCGAGGTACAGCTCCATCCCTACTTTTAGCGGAGGCAGTACGCCTTTTGCTTCTTCATCGTCATCGTCATCTTTCGACTCGAAATAAACTTTAAGAAAGCCATCGAACTTTAATACTTCACCTTCTGCCAGTAGTGTGGCATCCTTCTTTGTAGAGATACCAATGTGTACTAAGGTCCGCTCCAGGATAGCATCTGCCATTTGGGAGGCGATTGTCCTTTTCCAGATCAGATCGTAGAGGCGTTCCTGATCTCTATCTCCTGACACTCCGGTCTTTTCCGGATAAGTAGGTCGTATAGCTTCGTGTGCCTCCTGAGCGGATTCTTGCTTCGTCTTGTATCTTCTGACTTTAAGATATTTTGAACCGTAGTTTTTATTTATAGTCTGACTGATGGCCTTGAGTGCGTCCTCGGACAGGCTGGTCGAGTCTGTTCTCATATAGGTGATGTGCCCTTGTTCATAAAGCTTCTGAGCGGCAGACATTGTACGATTCACGCTGAATCCGAGCTTCCTACTCGCTTCCTGTTGCAGTGTAGAGGTGGTAAATGGTGGTGCTGGCCGTCTATACGAAGGCTTGACCTCGATATCTTCGATCGCATAAGTTGCACCTTTACAATCCTCCAAGAAAGCTTCAGCTGTTGTTTGATCCTTGAGGTTTTTCTTCAGATCAGCTTTGAGCGGTACAGTCTTGCCCTGCTCATTTCGCACGGGGAATAAAGCTTCAATCTTGAAGAAGTTGGATATCTCAAAGCTCTGAATTTCTCTTTCTTTATCTACGATCAGCTTGACGGCTACAGATTGCACCCTTCCGGCTGATAATTTTCCTTTTATTTTGCGCCACAGTATCTCTGACAGTTCAAATCCAACTAATCTGTCCAATATCCTCCTGGCTTGCTGAGCGTCTACCAGGTCTACGTTTACTGTCCGTGGATTTGTGATGGCTTTAGTGATGGCTTTTTGGGTAATCTCTGTAAAAACAATCCTCTTTGTCTGTTCGACATCAAGGCCTAGCACCTCGCATAGATGCCATGAAATAGCCTCTCCCTCGCGGTCTTCATCCGTTGCGAGCCAAACCTCATCTGCCTTTTTTACCCACGATTTAAGCTCTTTGACTACCCGTGTTTTCTCTGGCGTGACGACGTAGGTGGGCTTGAAGTCATTTTGAATATCTACGGATTTATTCCCTTTATCCAGGTCTCTCACGTGTCCATAGCTGGACTTCACTGTAAAATCCTTACCGAGTATCTTCTCGATGGTTTTTGCCTTTGCCGGTGACTCTACAATTAATAAATTTTTCGACATAGTTTGGATTTCTTGTTCTTACTTAGAAAAGTTATATTGAAAAATGGTTTAAGATAAACAGATAATTCTCCTTTTGGACATGGGTCTATTTCGCTTTTTTCGCCTTGGGCATCACCCTCCTCCTATCGTCGTCGGGTCGCTACGTTTCAGGGCTCCCTGGACGGTCGGCCTCTGCTTCGCTATCGCTGCACAGAGTCTGGCTCCTGCCGTCGCCACCCTTTCACATCGCTGATGCAATTCCCCTGATAAAGCGACATTTTCAACCTCTCCCCTAGTTCTGGATTAAACCCGAAATATACGCTGCTTATCAGAACACTAAATCTTTTTAGCTCGGCCTTGCACAATGAAATAGCATATCTATCCCTGACAACTATATAAGTAACTCTATTGTACTATCCGCATCTAATTTGGCACAAAAGTAACTTTTTTCGCAGACTATCAAAGTCTTTGATAATTCTCAATCGCAATTCGATAGGCCTGCTAAGGGATCTGATTGGTACTCTGAATAAAAAAAAGCATTACTGACCGCCACCTTTTCTCAGGGACTCGATCAATGCTTCTCGTTCCTTTTCCTTTTGTTTTTGCTCGTCTTGTCTTTTCTTCTTGTAGATATTCATGAGGGTTTCTGAATCGAGAGGCTTGTCGTTGAGATGACGGTGATAGCTCACCATGAGGACACGTACCATATCCTCTACCACACCGACCCCCTCTTGCCTAAAGTAGTGAGAAAGTCTCGACCCCTCTTCAAGACCCCAATTGACCATCATCCATCGGCCAAAACTAAAAAAAGCTTTTCGCTCAGCTTCTTCTTCTGAGTATTTCCTGAATGCAGCCAGCGCCTCCTGCGACATCTTACTGTCCAGTTCTCTAATGGCATCATCTAGATTTTCCGGTATGTAGACACCATTGATGTATACTTTTTTTATTCTTACTTCATATGGCTCTGTCTCATACACCTCACCACCCTTCTGTCCATATGACAAAGTAGGTACTATCATCAGCATACACAAGGCCAAGCACAAGGAAAGATATATTCTCATAGATAATTGAAATTATTCACCAAAGAATAATAACGCTGAACAGGCGAACATCTTGTATACACCATAAAAATAGAAACAGAACCTCATAAGTTATTCACTGTCAAGGACGCTATAAGCTGTCCAAATTTGTTTTCAGATGCTAGTGCCGCACTAAGTCGACATGAGGTATTTCAAAACTATTTACACCCTTGAATGGACAAATCTTGCAGCGATTGACAACTTAGAAATCATTATACAGCCTTCTCGCTTGACGTCCCCAGTTGTCTTGCATACGGGTCGCATCCACAGGGTTGCCGCCTTGGATTTCATTGGATGCATTGCTGTAGAGCATGACTTCCCATTTAGGATTATTCCACTCACCTCTTGCTGTGGAGTGCAATAGTCGATGTCCGTTTTCTATCAAGTCAGGGTTGTAAAAAACAAAGCGCACATTGTTTTGCCCGGTAGACACCAGTTTATTGTAAAACCAAATCTCATAGGGTGGGGCTGATGGGTCATCAAACACCTCTTGAATTTCATCCGGCTTACCATATTTCAAGAAGTAAAAGCCGCGGTCAGATTCAAAACCATGTCCAAAGCCATTTTCATATTTTTTGTCAACAGCATTAGCTACCTGCAGATACTGTTCATAGCCAAACTTAGGATTCCCTTCGAAGTTTTGATCAAAGTGATTGAATAGGAATAAGCGCATAGCCTTGACATCTTTTTTTGACAGGACTATATCAAGGACTTGTCCATCAGTGGGATTCACTACAGGGATCAGAGCCTTTAGTGCATATACCAATTGCGCAGAGTCGAGTTCTGCTGTAAAGTCCAGATCGTCGTCCGGCTCTTCCATGTCATTGACCTGTAGTATATAGTCGTATTCCGGATTAGCTCTTATAAAAACAACTTCGTTCTCTACTACTATCTCTTTTTTGGGTGTTATGACGGCCACATTCAATGCATAGTCTCCTGATTCTATCTCAGTAATGTCAAGTTGAAAAAGAAGTGGGTCAACCTCTACTGGTTGCCTTTTTTTATACTGCACAAGTCGATCCTCTCTACTACCATCGTCCTTTATCTTCTGAACAAGATACCTCAATAGGTAAAATGGCTGTTCTTCCGTGTCGGTGTGATAGACCTCAGTATAAAATGAAAGTCTATCAAAGTGTTTGTTGTAAAAGTTATAGGCTATGGGATCCATCAGAAAGCCATTTTTCACCATACTACTCTTAGTATCATCTGCTTGAAATGAAGCTAGCATTTGTATGCCGCCTATGTTCACACCATTGTCGAAGTTGACAGTAATTTCCTGAGTATTTACGTTAGAGCTTTTGACATTATTGAGGTCAGTGATTTCTACTTCTATTGTATAATCTCCCGGCTGGCATGGTAGACGGCATATATATGAAAAGTCTACAGGTACTTCAACCAATGGGCTATTGACGCGAGATCTATCGTATTGTATGATATCTTCGCCATCTTTGATCATGACCAAGATTTCGACAGAGGCCTGAATGAAACCTTTATTTTCTTTCTGCGGGCTAAAAACAACAAGTCTTGACATGATCTTGATAGACGTTTCTACATACGCCTGATCTCCTGCTTTGAATACAGCGTGACTAACACTAGCATTGACACCATATACATGTGCCGCTATGAAAAGAATAAAAAATGTACACCACCCTCTCATCTCTACAATAATTTATATTTGATATATAACACTTATACTGCTTACATGGTAGATAAGATACATAAATAAACAATGCTTTCCAAATCTCTCATCAAGTATTCATATTCGTCTGAAATGCATCTCGAATAGTATGTCTCTGATATTGATCTCAAGGATCATAATATCATCTTCTATAGATAAAACGTCAAATGCATAAGGCTGGGTATCCAGGACCTCTAGCTTTTTGTCAGTTAGATTATAAGCGGTGTTTGTTGTGTCTATGCCGTTGAAGTTTGTAATCACCCGATCTTCGCCTTCGAAGTGCAGAAACAAATCAGTTAGCGTTTCTGTCTGCTTACCATCGCGCTCCGCGTAGACCAACTCCCACACACCTGTCAAGTCTGACTTTTCTACTGGTTTATCATCTGACGCTCCACATGCTGACAATAAACTTATCATCAATAGACATCCCATCACGAGATAATTTGTATATCTAGTCATATTCTCCATTAAGTTACTCTATAACATATTATCCATCACAATACGTTCGATTTCAATGGCAAAAGTAATAAAATATCCAGGGCCGATGGGCAATAGAAGTTTAGAATTTAATAAACCTCTCCAATCGACATCAATAGGATTAATCTTCAAATTGGCTAAGGGATAGTAGCGGATACAAGCCCTCTCCATATGGATGTATCTACACTGATGTGGCGGCGACCAGCGGAAGCCGATCATCATCAGTAGTAGATGCCCATATGGATGGGGTGCGTATGAGCGGATAGCCCGACCCGACAGCCGAAGTCATGAGGCTCGTCGGGATAGCCCCAAAACATAAAAAACAGAGACGAATTGGATACAAATTTGAAGATTTAACCGGATAAAATTGCCAAAGAGAAGTAAAAGTGGACTACTTTTAGGCTGCAAAAAACAGGTAAATTTGAAAATTGAGCAATATAAATGAAGACAGCAGTTATTACCGGAGCATCGACGGGTATAGGCTACGCAACTACCGCGCGCCTGCTCAATGCAGACTTTCATGTGTTTGGATCTGTGAGAAATGAGGCGGACGCAAACCGACTTCAGAGAAGTTTTGGTCGGCAATTTACCCCTTTGATTTTTGATGTGACAGATGAAGCGGGCATCAAGCAAGCTGTAGGGCTTGTCAGAGAAGCCCTGAAAGGGAAAACGCTGGATGTGCTGATCAATAATGCCGGTATAGCTGTCAGTGGTCCTCTCCAATTCGTTCCGCTAGAAAAATTTAAGTTGCAACTGGATGTGAATGTCATAGGGCTGCTGGCTGTGACTCAGGCATTTTTGCCCCTACTGGGAGGTATACAAGAAAGAAAAGAGAACCCTGGACGGATCATTAATATCAGCTCCGTATCGGGTGTGTTTGTCACGCCATTTATGGGACCTTACTGTGCATCAAAGTTTGCCTTGGAAGCGATGAATGATGCTATGCGAAGAGAGCTCGAGCTCTATGGTATCAAGGTGGTAAGTGTACAACCCGGCCCTATCAAAACTGAGATATGGCGGAAGGCCAAAGAAGATGATACCAGCTATCCTGACACCATTTACCAGCCATTTCTGGAGAAAAGAAGCAAAATCATAGATAAGCGCTCAAAGAATGCCCTGCCAGTCGAGGATGTTGCTAATTTGCTATACAAGATCACCATACACAAGTCACCAAAAACCAGATATCTGATAGCGCCGAATAGCCTGCAAATTAAATTCATTAGGCTACTACCGGATCGCTGGGCAGACCAATTGATTTTCAAGTTGTTTTTGAGTGCGAAATAAGCAGGATCTGTGATGTGCGGCCGTATTACATTGAAGACTTAAAATAGACTAATTTTGAATCCTATAGACATATTCATCAGTGCAGTACTGGCTTTGATCATGCTGGGTATCGGTGCGACGCTGAAGTTGTCGGATTTCAAGCGTATTTTTTTAAGGCCAAAGGCTCTAAGCTTGGGCCTGGGTCTGCAAATTTTGTTTTTGCCGGCGCTTGCGCTGGTATTGCTGTGGTTTTCTGACCTATCTCCGGAAATCAAAATGGGCATATTTATCATTTCCATTTGCCCGGGTGGTTCTACATCCAATTTCATATCCTATATAGTCAATGCAGACGTTGCCTTGTCTATATCGCTGACTGCACTCAATAGCATAGTGATCGTATTCAGTATTCCGTTATTGAGCAGTTTTGCGCTGGATTATTTTATGGATATCGATCACACGTATTCGATCTCATTGTGGGGGGCTGTATTGCAAGTATTTCTCATAGTCCTCGTGCCAGTATGCATAGGGCTTTGGTTTAATCATAAATACTATGAGCTGTCCCGCAAGATCGAGACAAGTGTCAAATACATCAATGTTGTATTATTGGGATCGGTTTTCCTGATCAAGTTTTTGGCGGGTGAAGACTCAGGAGGCACGGGCATTAATAAAGCCGATATCATATCGATATTGCCGATGACATTGCTACTTCATGCGACAGCTATTCTCATCAGTTTTTTCCTTGCTAGCCGATTACTCAATAAAAATATCCAGGCTACGACCATAGGCATAGAGGTAGGGTTACAAAATACGACATTAGCTATACTTCTAGCAGGCACTATCATTGGAAGCAATGAGATGACTAAGCCCGCTTTGGTGTATGCACTTTTCTCATTTTTCACTACAATCACATTTGCGTATCTTGTCCGTAGGCAAAAGGGGTTTGGAAAAAGGGGGTAAAAGGCTATTTCGTCGAAAAAATGATTGTATACAGATATAAATAATGCCATTAAACCATCGTAAAATTAAATTTGAACAAAAATCTACAACACTATGAAGTCAACAAGTATTTTTATTTTCGTTTTTTCTTTCTTTTTATTTAGTGCAGGGATACAGGCACAGGATCTGGCAGAAAGATTAGAAGCACATACAGCACTATTAGCTGCAGACTCGCTGGAGGGTCGTGGACTCGGCACGAGGGGCAAAGAAATAGCAGCGGATTATATTGTTTCTAAGTTTCAAGAAGTCGGCATATCGCCGCTAGACGGCACTTATGAGTTCCCATTCAGGTTCAGAACATCTCAAGCCTGGATTGACGCTGTGAATGTAGTCGGAGTCATAGAGGGAAAAGATGCCGACCTTGCAGATGAGATCATTGTAGTGGGGGCGCATTACGATCACATTGGCTATCGCATCGAAGGCGGTGAAAAGATCATCTACAATGGCGCTGATGATAATGCATCAGGTGTAGCTGGTATAATCGAGATCGGTAGAATATTAGCGGCTCAAAAAGAAAACATAAAGAGAACGGTCGTCTTTGTCGCCTTCGATGCAGAAGAAAGTGGCCTTATCGGATCAACTAGATTTGTCAAAGATTCTATTGTAGATGTGGACGCCATTAAGTTCATGTTTAGCCTTGACATGATTGGCATGTATGGCGCTAATGGAGGATTGGATCTCAAGGGTATAGAAGCCCTAAAGCAGGGTGCGGACCTGGCCATGGCTTCAGCCGGTAAGCACGGCATCAAAATAAAGAAAATGGGATCCGACTTTGAGCGCAGAACAGATACATCTCCATTTGCTGAGAGAGGAATCCCTACGGCGCATGTCTTTACAGGGCTCAAGTCGCCTTATCACAAACCTGAGGATACCTACGAAAAGCTAGACTACCCAAATATGGCCAAAGTCACTGAATTCACAGCAGACTTAGTCTTATCAATGGCTAATGCTGAGGTATTAACAGCGAAACCCGCTTATGCTAAGATAGAAGAAGGGCAAACACTGACCACGAAAAGAGTAAGATTTGGTGCCATTTTGAATATCGGCGCCGGCTACCATAACTTCAGAGATAACAACCTCAGAACCAATACAGCATTCAATGTCAGCGCAGGGTTTGGAGCTCAATTTAAAATCAGCGATGTTGTCACAATACAGCCAGAAGTGCTTTACGACTTGAATCGTTCCAAAGTTTTAAATGAAAACTTCTCCAGACAAGCACTTACTATTCCCATCAACATACAGGTCGGTCCCGGAATGACAGCTCCCGGTGTAAGGTTTTATGCATTAGGTGGGCCTTACTACAGGTATATATTAGATGCCAGTGAAGGTGGACAAGCTGTCAATGTAGGGACATTCATCAATCAGGATGAATGGGGATACAGTTTTGGATTTGGTATAGACATCAATAAGTTTACTGTAGCATGGACATTGAGAAGAGGCTTGACCTCTGTATCAGATAGGCTGGGTAACGACATCAGGGATAAAGGTAGTAACCTGACTTTGAGTTATTGGTTTTAATTTGTAGCATATCAATTTAGAGCAGCTGATAATTACTTATCTAAGCCAATGCGATTATAGCTATTACCTGGAAAACTTAATGTAGATTGAATGGTATAAGTACAGCATAACAATCAGCTCTTTCCCTGGTCAAAATGAAAAAAAAGCTCACTTTCATGACGAAAGAGAGCTTTTTTTATGCATCCTTTTGGTTAATTGCAGCTAGAACAACCCACTGATATTACCATCTTGGTCAATATCGATATTGAGTGCAGAGGGTTGTCCCGGCAGACCGGGCATTCTGAGCATACTGCCCGTGATAGGCACTAAAAAGCCAGCTCCAGCTGCAATCTCTATATCTCTCACCGTGATGGAAAAGTCTTTGGGTCGGCCAAGCTTCTTGGGATCATCAGAAAAGCTATACTGTGTCTTAGCAATGCATACCGGCAGGTTATTCAACCCCAGTTTGTCAATGCGTCTAAGTGCTTTGTTGGCATCGCTGGCGTATTCTACGCTGGAGGCACCATAAATGTTTTTGGCTACACTTTCGATCTTCTCTTTGACAGGAGATTGCCAGTCGTATATGGGGCTGAATGAGTCGTCAGCTGCATCGACTACAGAAGCTACAGCATTAGCCAGATCTTCTGCTCCTGCACCTCCTTTGCCCCAGACATCAGTAATGACGGCTTTTGCTCCTAATGATTGACATCTATCGATGATAGCCTGATGTTCTTCAGCTGTATCCGATACGAAGCTATTGATGGCAATGATAGGTTCGAGGTTGAATTGTCTTACATTTTCAACGTGCTTTTCTAGATTAGCGAGTCCATTTTCTAGAGCTGCAACATCAGGCTGCTGAATGGAATCCAAGGCTGCTCCCCCATGATATTTAAGTGCTCTTACAGTAGCTACTAGAACAACAGCTTTAGGCTTGAGTCCTGCACTGACACACTTTATATCCAGGAATTTCTCTGCTCCGAGGTCACATCCAAATCCTGCCTCAGTCACTACATAATCTGAAAGCGAAAGCCCCATGCGGGTAGCAATCACTGTATTGGTCCCCTGAGCAATATTAGCAAACGGTCCTCCGTGTATGATCGCCGGATATCCTTCGAGTGTCTGCACCAGATTGGGCTGGATCGCTTCTTTTAACAGTGCGGCCATAGCGCCTTCTGCCTTGAGGTCTCGGGCATAAACCGGCTGACGATCCATAGTGAATCCGACAAAAATATTACCCAGCCTCTTCTTCAGGTCTTCCATGTCATTTGAAAGGCATAATATAGCCATGACTTCAGACGCCGCCGTAATATCAAAGCCGGTCTCTCTTGGCACGCCATTGCCAGTACCGCCAAGTCCTACCACAATATTGCGCAAACTTCTATCATTCATATCCATCACGCGCTTCCAAAGTACGGTCCTCGGATCTATACCTATGCTGAATTTCTTGGACTGAATATTGTTATCAATCAAAGCTGACAGCAGGTTATGCGCCTTCTCTACAGCATTAAAGTCTCCGGTGAAATGGAGGTTGATGTCTTCCATTGGTAGCACTTGAGAATAACCACCACCGGCTGCACCGCCTTTGATACCAAATACCGGGCCCAAGGAGGGCTCTCTCAACACTACGGTGGTTTGCTTGCCAATGCGATTGAGACCCTGACTAAGGCCTATAGACATAGTTGTCTTCCCCTCACCTGCCGGTGTTGGTGATATGGCTGAAACCAGAATCAACTTACTTTTTTCAGCTTTTTCGTGATTTATCAGAGAAAGCGGCAACTTGGCCTTTGTACGTCCATATGGAATAAGCGTATCTTCATCAATGCCAAGCTGGGAGGCAATATCCTTTATAGGGCGCAATGTTATGGATTGCGCAATTTCAATGTCTGATGCCATAAATTTAGTTTATTTCGATTCGAAAATGTGTCTAAAAAGTTGCCACGAAAATGAAGAAAAAAAATGATATTATTAAATGAAAAGGCCTCTTTATTCATTTTAACTTCTCTTTTGGATGGTGGAAGTGAGCATATATAAGGACTATATGAGCTAGTATGACTATGCTCCAGTTGGGTATTGATCTTACATATTTAATGGACTCAACATGTAGTTTACCCTGCAGTATTGCATCAGCGATGTGAAAGGGTGGCGACGCAAGGAGCCAGACGCTGTGGAGCGGTAGCGAAGCAGAGGCCGAACGAATAGTGAGCCCTGTAACGTAGCGGCCTGCAACGCAGTGGAAGGTGATGCCCAAAAGAAACAAAATGAATTACAAACTAATACAATAACTACCACAGCTCACTCAACAATACCCTTGTGGAATCTATTGAATATAAGAACCCGTAAATAAAAAAACCATTGAATATGAAGAGAGAACAATTAGACATCAAAAACTCTGAAGGTCATCAATTGAATGCTACTTTGGAGTTGCCGGCGGATAAAAAGGTGAAGAAATACGCTATTTTCGCTCATTGCTTTACGTGCAACAGTAATTTCAATGCAGTAAGGCATATTTCCAGAGAGTTATCCAGCCATGGTTTTGGTGTCGTGAGATTTGATTTTACGGGATTGGGCGATAGTGAAGGCGATTTTGCAGATACCAATTTTTCGGCCAATGTCAGAGACTTGATCGATGTCAATAATTTCATGGAAGAGCACTACGATGCTCCTGCGCTCATCATAGGTCATTCGCTGGGTGGTGCAGCTGCTCTGATGGCTGCCTATGAACTGGATAACATAGAAGCCGTAGCGACCATCGGCGCGCCATCCGAAGCCAATCATGTCAAGCACTTATTTGAAGAAGAAATCGAAACGATCAGAGAAAAGGGTGAAGCTGAAGTGAAAATAGGTGGACGACCATTTAAGATTAAGAAACAGTTTCTAGATGACATCATGTCCAATGAAGTCCAAAAGAGAATAGACCGTCTAAAGAAGCCCTTGCTCATACTGCATTCTCCTCTGGATAAAATTGTATCGATAGATAATGCAGCTGAGATATACAAGGCAGCATTTCATCCCAAAAGCTTTGTGTCTCTGGACAAGGCGGATCATATGCTGTCGGATAAAAAAGATAGTAATTACGCCGCCAGGGTCATCGCTACCTGGGCGGAGAAGTACATTGATCTGTCAACAGATTTTGAACTGATAAAAAACACCAAGGGCGAACAAGTGGCAGCCCACCTTATTGCAGAAAATGTCTATACCACTCAGCTCACCAATGGCAGACACCATATCCTGGCAGATGAACCACCATCGGTAGATGGCGAAGATTTGGGATTCTCTCCATATGAATTGCTAAACGCCTCTCTCGGCGCATGTACAGCCATGACTGTAAAAATGTATGCTCAAAGAAAAGGGTGGCCTTTAGAAGAAGCTTATGTCTTCCTGAGCTATGAGAAAAAGCATTGTGAGGATGCCAAAGAAGGTGACAAAATGATCAATCACATCCGCAGAAAGATTGAATTCATAGGCGATGATCTGTCGGATGACCAATTGGACAAGTTATTGGAGATAGCCAATAAATGTCCTGTGCATAAGACATTAACAGAGTCCGTCAAGATATCCACGGAAATGGTCAAGGATTAAGCGCCCAATCTGCAACTTACCGCACCCTACCAGCGTATAAGTGCCGAGCCCCATGTGAATCCGGAGCCAAAAGCAGCCAGACAAACAAGGTCATTGTCTTTGATCTTGCCCTCCTGCCATGCCTCCGATAGTGCTATCGGTATGGAAGCGGCTGTCGTATTGCCATATCGCTGGATATTATTGTACACTTGATCGTCTGATAAGCCTAGCTTTTTCTGTACAAACTGGCTAATTCTCAGGTTGGCCTGATGAGGAATCAACATGTCAATATCTGATTTGTCAAGACCAACATCTGCAAGTGCCTCCATAATAACCTCCGGAAACTTTTGGACAGCCATCTTAAAAACAAACTGTCCATTCATATCTGGATAAAGCATATTTTCATCGTGCATCTCCGGTGTGAAGAATATGCCACCGTATGTCGAAGGGTCCGGGTAGTTGTATTTTTCTTTGTCACCATGGTAGCCACCATGACAGCCGGGGTTGATCATTGCCAATTGCTCAGCATGGGTGCCATCAGAATGGATCTTAGTGGTCAGTATACCCGCATCAGGACGCGTATCCGGCTGCAAAATAACAGCTCCGGCTCCATCGCCAAAAATAACAGTCACATGCCTTCCATTATCTGAGTAATCAAGTCCCATAGAGTGCATCTCACTGCCGACAACAGCTATATTCTTATACATGCCCGTCTTAATAAATTGGTCCGCTACTGATAAACCGTAAACAAAACCTGAGCATTGATTCCTAACATCAAGACAAGCGACTTCTTTATGGGTAATGCCTAGCTCCCGCTGCATCAATACACCACTACCGGGAAAGTAAAAATCAGGACTCAATGTAGCAAAGACGATGAAATCGATCTCTTCCAGTTCTATCCCTGCCCTTTCTGCGGCAAGTCTTGTAGCCTTGGCGCCCATTGTTGCTGTTGTTTCCTCGTGCTTCTTCCCGTATCGTCTTTCTTTAATACCGGTGCGCTCGGTGATCCATTCATCATTCGTCGTCATAAGCTTGGACAGGTCATCATTCGTCACTCTTTTTTCAGGGACATAATGCCCTATTCCTGCAATTCTAGTTCTATTCATTTTCTTCGTATTCTTAGTGATTGGATTGGCTAAAAATAATTCAAATCCTATAAATGCCCCTTAAAACCCCTTGATTTTTTTGGTAATGACTGTCATCGAGAGGGTGTTATTAAACTCTCTATTGCTTTTTCTGCTAAGCTCACAATTGTGGTCAATAATTACTCAAGGTACTGACAAAGCAAATAGAGGATTAGCTGAAAAAGTTTTTTACCTGTGAACAATTTGACGCTTTGAGGCGTATAACGAATATGGATCTAAAGGACATAGATAGAATCATAGAGATGGCCTGGGAGGATAGGACGCCCTTTGAAGCCATTGAGTTTCAGTTTGGGCTCAACGAAAAAGAAGTCATTACAATTATGCGGCAAAACTTGAGTCCTAAATCTTTTAAAAGATGGCGAAAACGGGTACAGGGGCGGTCAACCAAGCATCGACAACTCAGAAGTGGGCAGGTCAATCGGTTTAAATGCAGTCGTCAAAAAGCCATATCTATGAATAAAAAGTAGTCATGCCTTCTCCTTTTTGAGGCCGACTGCTACTTTTTGTATGACTTCAAACTCACTCAAGAAGGTTCTAGCGATTACTCTTATCACCGTATACGAAGGTATGGCGAGAATCATGCCCACTATACCGGCTACTTTGGCACCGATCATTATGATCAAGAAAATCTCCAATGGATGCGCCCTTACCCGATTTGAAAAAATTGTGGGTTGTAAAATAAAGTTATCCAACAACTGCATACTAACAAAACAAGCTACGACCTTGACCAATAAAGGCATCATCTCATTGTAGAAGTCCAATTCTAAACTGGCCGTAATGGTCAGTATCACTCCAAATGTCGCTCCGATGATAGGTCCAAGATATGGGATCACATTAATAAATGCTGCAAACACAGCAATGAGTAACGCATTTTTGACGCCTATCAATGTCAACAAAATACTCAAATACACTGATATAATGGTAATCTGTAAAAGCACTCCACTAAAATAACGGCTCAATAAATCCGTAATCTCGTCTACAGCTACTTTCACTTTACTCTCATGTGCTGTTGGCGTAAAATTGGTCAACATCAGAGTGAATAAACCTTGATCTTTCAGGAAAAAAAAAGAAATGAATATGACAGAAAAAAGACCTATACCCAATGATGTTAACACAGATATGATTGACCCAAGAAAAGATGAGATTTTTGTCGGTTGAAATACTTTGCTTAATTCATCCTGAATCTGCTGCTCTGTGCTGGTGGTTTGATCTATCAAACCAAATTTTGACAAATACGCTTGTAATCTGCCTATCGGCTCCTCCAATGCGCTTACAATTGCCCCCATATCCACTTTTGCCAGGTTGGCAGTCTGTTCTAGTATGATGGGTACAAAAATGTATCCAATACCGGTAAACACAGATAAGATAATGAGAAGGGTCAATACGGCACAGATGGCATTATTAGCGCGAAACTTTCCAAACTTTAATCGCTTTCCGAGGAAATTCATAATGGGTGTACCGATCATAGATATCACCCATGCAATTAGTATATAGGCTACAATCTCTCCCAGCCAATATAAAATATAGCCTGCTATCAATATAGATGCGGCTATTAATGCAATTCTTATGACTTTACTTTTTGTCATCTTGAAGACAAATATATAGTAAATATTCTATTTGATAAGTTACAGTAATTTCTAGCACGAAAAATTATGGCTTGAAAGCCCACTTCAAGAAAAGTGGCATAGATTGACCCCATGTCGCTACATCGTGCTTCCCACCTTGAATCTCATGATAATACATATCCTCAGGCATATTATACCCTTTTCCCTTCAAAATATCTATCATGGCTAAGGTGTCATCAATGGCATCAATAATACCATTCCCGTTTCTATCCTCAGTCTCATCTTCAGTACCACATTGAAACCAAAACTTCATCCCCGGTCTGGCTTTCTGCCTTTTTATGGTCTCATGTATGATTCGGTGACTGTCCGGCCATCTTGGATTAAACGCTTTTCTTCGCCACCACAACGAACCGGAAAACACACCCACAATAGAGAAAAGCTGAGGATGCTTCCAGCCAATATCCAGAGCGGATAAACCACCAAGTGAAAAACCGCAAATGCCTAATTTGTCATAAGATCTGTCAACAGCGTACTGTCTCACCAAAGGCAGCAGTTCTTCAATGATGAACTTGTTGTAGTCATCGGCCAGGTCTCCCCTATTCATGTAATCGAGCTGTCCTGAAGTACCGTACTCTCTGATGCGATTCCCGGCATGTATGCCCACAATTACCATAGGCTGTATCAAATTCTCAGCGTATAGTCCTGTCAGGATATTTAATAAATTCATTCTTTTAAGATCTTGCCCATCATTTATTAACAGATAAGCTCTGTATCTAAAATCCTTGCCCTTTGGTAGATAAGTATCTACCTTGACAGACCTTTTTAGCCGCTCTGATTCTATACGCCTGGTTTTGACGTGAAAACCATGATCACTGTATAAGTTATTATTAGTCATCTCCTCTTAATCTCTTTTCTATTGCAATGAAATAACGGTATACTTCGAAGAATCTTAGAAGCAGCCTACAAATATCGAACTCATGCAGAGAAATTGTACTTTTTACACAAAATAAATAAATGATCCACTTTCACGTCGTTAGATATTCCTTATATTTGTGGCTTGAATTGGGATCAAAGTCTCACTAACTCAAAATACTAGACCCTCGGTGGTCTCCACAATGTAAAAAGTATCATTATGAAAAAAATTGGCATTTTATTCGGCATGGAAGAAAGCTTTCCCAAAGCATTTGTAGACCGTGTTAATAGCAAGAAAGAAGCTGGTATCTCAGCAGAATTTGTATCTATTGACAAAGTTGTACAAGGAGAAACTTCAGACTATACGGTCATCATTGATCGTATATCTCAGGATGTTCCATTTTACAGAGGTATGCTTAAAAATGCAGCGGTCAGTGGTACAGCCGTTATCAATAATCCATTTTGGTGGAGTGCTGATGAAAAATTCTTTAACAATGCCTTGATGACTAAGGTAGGCGTACCTGTTCCAAAAACAGTGCTTTTACCGTCTAATGAAAGACCGGATGATACTTCAGAAAAATCATTCAGAAACTTAAAGTTCCCATTTGACTGGGATACGATATTCAATTATATAGGCTTCCCGGCATACATGAAGCCTTTTGCAGGCGGTGGATGGAAGAGTGTATACAAAGTACACAATGCCGAAGACTTTTTTATCAAGCATGGTGAGACGGGTCAATTGGTCATGATGCTACAGGAAGAGATCGTATTTGAAGAATACTACAGGTGCTATTGCATAGGTAATAAGTATGTCAAAGTCATGCCTTATGAACCAAGAAACCCACATCACCTAAGATACGTTGCAGATTTCAAGCCAAGTCCTGCTAAGTTAAAAGAGCTTGAAGGTATCGTACTCAACATCTGTGGCACCTTAGGTTATGACTTTAATACTGTAGAGCTGGCCCTCAGAGACGGCGTTCCATATGCCATCGATTTCTGTAATCCTGCTCCGGATGCCGAGGCATCATCTGTAGGTGAAGAAAACTTTGAGTGGGTAGTCGAGCATGCTGCAAAATATGCCATCGAAAGAGCTAAAGCACACAAACCGGGCCAGGACAACTTGACGTGGGGCGACTATATCAAAACATCGGTTGCTAAGAAACCTGTCGCTGATTTAGCAGGTACACCGGCTAAAAAACCGGCAGCCCCAAGAAAGGCTCCTGCAAAAAAAGCAACGACTACAGCAAAGACAACAACAAAAACAACTGCTGCCAAAACAACCGCCAAGCCGGCCGCTAAAAAGCCTGCTGCTAAGAGCACGCCTAAACCAGCTGCAAAAAAAGCAACGCCGAAAAAGAAATAATTTTAGCTTATTTAAAGAACAGAGTCACTTAAGACTCTGTTTTTTATTGTGCAGCCAATGAGACAATGAACATGGACAGACCGGATATAAAAGTAGCTGTAATTGACATGAACAATGGCCATCCCAATCAGGGGATGCGCTGTATCAAAGAGATCGTAGAAAACTACATCACCCAATCCGACCTTAAGGTGACGTATGAAGTTTTCGATCCTCGTCAGCACTTGCAATTGCCGGATACATCTTTCGATATTTACATATCTTCCGGAGGACCCGGTAGCCCCTATGAAGGGGAAGGCGAAGCATGGGAGGAGATGTATTTTGATTTGATCAGAGACTTGTTTCTGCACAATCAATTGCCTGGCGCAGATAAAAAGTACATTTTCCTGATTTGTTACTCTTTTCAGCTCATCAGTCGCTTATTCAATGTGGGCAAAGTCACGCGGCGCAAGGGCAATTCGTTTGGCGTATTCCCCGTACACAAGACCATGAAGGGTATGAAGGAAACACTATTCGAAGGTCTTCCTGATCCATTCTTTGCCGTTGATTCCAGAGATTGGCAGGTAGTCCAGCCCGACCATCAAGTCATCAATGACATGGGAGCCGCCATATTGGCATTAGAGAAGATTCGCCCGCTTGTTCCGCTTGAGCGATGTATCATGGCCATGAGGTTTAGTCCTGAGTGTATTGGCACACAGTTTCACCCCGAAGCCGACGCTCCCGGTATGGCATCCTACTTCAACGAGCCAAAAAAACGCGAAGCCATCATCAAGGAGATTGGCCCGCTCAAATTCAACAATATGCTCCGCCAGCTTTACGATCCCGAAAAAATCGCACTGACTCAGAGAATGTTACTGCCAGGGTTCATAGATCAGGCGGTACAAAAGTTGTGTCCTGTCTATTAAACACACACTTGCAATCTTATTTACTCTATTTATGATCATTTTTTTAGCGTGCCCCCTTACTAGCGTGCGGGGTCGGGCTATTCGCTTGTATTCACACGTCTTGCCATAGAGTGTCGCTACTGGTGTGAGCGGCTTTTACTTTTAGTGGCTGTTCTAAAGTTTATTATTAGATCAAGTTTTATTTATAATTTAGGTCGACGCTGAGCCAGAGGCGGCTCAGTTCCTTCATTATCAGATTGACGTTTTTGATGATGATTAGCTCGACGCTGAGCCGGGGGCGGCTCAGTTCCCTCACTATTTGCTTGACATTTAGTCAACCAAATTGCTGCGCACCGTTCAGTCATGCACCATTCAGTCAAGCCATCACACCAGTGCTCCACTACCTATGCCAGATCTGCTCATATCGCTTCTATCCCTCACGCAGATATGTATGAATGGTAAAGATTAAGCGCAAAAACTGTTACATAAATAAAGCATATATTTGGAGATCGCTTGGCGCATTTTTATTTTAAAGCCATAAGATACTTTACCCACAAACTGATAAAAAGTGCACAATCAATTCAAATACATTTTCTTCATTTACATCGTATTTCTTTTTGTGCTGCATACGGTTCCACTAGGTCCTCACATAGCGCCAGATGAGTATGTGCATATTACCATGAGACCGGATCAGATACTTCACTTCATCCTCTTTATGCCTTATTGTATTTTTCTCAGAATATGGCTACAGATAGATATTTATTCCAATCCGTGGTTGAGTGTAGTTATGATCCTTATCGGACTCTTTTTGGCCTTTTCTCTGGAAGCGCTTCATATTATTTTGCCTTACAGATCTTTTGAGATTGGAGATCTATTGGCAAATCTTCTTGGAACAATCATTGGTAGCTCAGCATTTGCGATCAGGATGTGAGCTATGTAAGATGTAGCAAAATGTCCTTATATTATTTTTTCTCAATACACACTTTTCACATTATAAAAATAAATATCCATCCATAAAAGCAAAATAAGTTTTGCTTA
>SLDF01000425.1 GCA_007125435.1 Saprospiraceae bacterium | reverse complement strand
TAAAGTTTGAGTAAGGTGTTCTTTAATTATCTTCCGTTATACTCAAGATTACCTTGATTTAGACACTTCAGGCTTTGCTGAGTGAGGGAAAGGCTGTATGAAGTTGGCAGAAATTAAAGCTGAATGTTCAATTTCAAAAAGGTAAAGGTTGCTTTGAAAGATAAAAGACAAAAGGTCTGAGAGAGCATAGGAGCTCAGGAGCTGAGGAGCTCAGCATCTTAGGAGTCTAGGGGCTTAGGGGCTTGGGTATAGCCATTAGTTATTTTATATTTTTTGTGAAGAAGAAGATAGTCCAATATGTCATTTTGGTCGAAAGGTTGAAGGTCTCAAGGTCAAAAGTCTCAAGGTCGGAAAGTCAAAGGTCAAAGGTCGCTTTGGAAGATAAACGTATCATGAGCCAATGGTCAAAGGTGGAACGTAGAATGTAGAACGTAGAATGTATTAGTTATCCTGTGCTCGTTATATTCGCTGCGCTCATGTTTAACTCGTTTCACTCGTGTTTATAGCAGAGATTATATTGGAGATTTTTCGGCAATTTGTTAGTTAGGAGCTTTCATGATAATAGAACTTGGAAGCTTTTAGCATACTTCAAGCCTAAACAGCGAAGATAGCGACGCTGTTGCAGCGTAAACGTTTGAGAAAGCAAAGCGCATCTCAAACACTAAACAGCGAAGCGTAAACAACCCGCAACTCGCAACTCATAACAGACAACCGACAACAGATTACCGCGTGAGGGATAGAAGCGATATGAGCAGGTATGTCATAGATAGTGGAGCGCTGTAGGGAGGGGCAACCGGATGGAAGCCACTCAAAACAGCAGCGACACTCTATGATATACCTGTGAATACAAGCGGATAGCCCGACCCCGCACGATAGTAAGGGGGCACGCCCAAAACGATATTTTTCTGTTGATAAGAGTTAAAACCAATATAGCTCACAAAAAATAATGATCTATAATAGTATAAATAATTAATACTCCTTATATTTGCGCTCTATTTGGAAAAGGGCTCCGTAGCTTAACTGGATAGAGCACTTGACTACGGATCAGGAGGTTGCAGGTTCGAATCCTGCCGGAGTCACTAATAATCAATGTTTCAGAGGATAAAACAGGAAAATAAATAATAGTCATGGCAAGAGTTTGTGATTTAACAGGTAAGCGTCCAGTATCAGGTAATAATGTGTCGCACTCCAACAGGAAGACGAAGCGCAGGTTTTTACCTAACTTGCACAAGAAGAAATTCTACGTGCCTGAGTTGGATAAGTGGGTGACATTGAAAGTGTCCACTACTGCACTGCGCACCATTAATAAAATGGGTGTGTATGAATACGTCAAAAAATTAGAGAAGAAGGGTTTGAAACCAAATATCAAACTTTAAAAAGTAATCATAATGGCAAAGAAGAGTAAAGGCAATAGAAATCAAGTCATTCTGGAGTGCACAGAGCATAAAGCAACAGGGCAACCTGGTACTAGTAGATATGTGACACAAAAGAATAAGAAGAATACGCCGGATAGATTGGAACTAAAGAAGTACAATCCTATCTTGAGAAAATATACTGTTCACAGAGAAATTAAATAATCATGGCTAAGAAAGTATCAAAGAACGCAAGGGTAGCGCAAAGAGCTGCAAACGTAGGGTCAGGTAAGGATCACGTGAAGGTTGTCAAAAGTGTAAAGGATCCTGTAACCGGTAAATATTCTTACCAGGAGCTGATCATACACAAGGATAAGGTAAAGGACTTTTTCGCTAAGTAATAAGGGCTCTTGCCTAAGTGACTGAAGACATTAATATAGGCTTTTCCCTGAAAAGGGGAAGGCCTTTTCTTACTTAATCCCGAACTATGTATAGATTATTCTCGAAAATGCTAAGTTAACGGTGACTTATAAAGCCATAGAGAAAGTAATAATACAGCGCAAGGGAAATATGCTTCGGCATACAATCTAACACAACTATGGGTATTTTCAACAAACTTTTTGGTAAAAAGGAAAGGGAAGAGGCAGTAGAGCAAGGTCTGGAAAAGACTAAACAAAGTCTACTCGGCAAACTTTCTAAGGTCGTTGCCGGTAAATCAAAAGTCGACGATGAGGTACTTGATGAACTGGAAGGGGTGCTGATCTCGGCAGATATCGGCCTGGATACCACAGTCAAAATTATCGATAGGCTAGAGGAGAGGGTAGCTAAAGATAAATACCTGGGCACCGGCGAGCTTAATGAAATGCTGAAAGAGGTCATCATCGAGATACTGGGTGAAAATAAAACGGAAGATCTTACAGACTTTACAATACCTGTGGATAAGAAACCTTATATCCTCTTGGTCGTAGGTGTCAATGGAGTGGGTAAAACAACAACTATAGGTAAGCTGGCTCATCAATTTACACAGAGAGGTCAAAAGGTAGTCATCGGCGCGGCAGATACATTCAGAGCAGCTGCGGTAGATCAATTAAAGATATGGTCAGAGAGAGTTGGTTGCGACTTCTACGCTAAAGGTATGAACACAGACCCTGCCGCTGTGGCTTACGAGACAGTGCAGTACGCTGTGCAAAATGACTGTGATATCGCAATCATTGATACAGCTGGTAGATTGCATACTAAGATTAACTTAATGAATGAGCTGAGTAAGATCAAGCGATCGGTCAATAAAAGCTTTGAATCCGCTCCACACGATGTGTTGCTGGTATTAGACGCCACTACCGGTCAGAACGCAATAGAGCAAGCTAAGCATTTTACAGCAGCTACAGATGTGACATGCCTGGCACTGACAAAACTGGATGGTACGGCAAAAGGTGGCGTAGCCATAGGTATATCGGATACATTCAAGCTACCTATTAGGTATATTGGTGTCGGAGAGGGTATCAATATGTTGGAAGTATTTGATCGCCGCATGTTTGTCGAGAAGCTATTTAACTGAAAACTTCTTTTCGCAGCTGCTCTTACCCTTTTAGTCGAGCCAGTCCGGACTTAGCTTTCTGATGGATGCCGGTGCGGTATTCTTCAGGTTTAATCTTTAGACAGAGGTTGAACATTTTATCTGCCATGACCGTATCTCCCTTTTTTTCATAGATAAGAGCAGATAGCAATGCGGCATTAGATGCAAAGTATGCAGGATTAGCCTGGCCTATTTCGATTACCTTGTTGTAATTGTATAGGGCTAATACAGTTTCACCTTTTTTGTCATATACTCTAGCAAGCCTGTAGTAGTATTCAATGATTTCTATCGGCGATAGTTCTTGTAATTCATAGAGGATTACATCTAATTGTTGCTTTGCTTCATCGTAGTTGCCACCGTCGAATAGCAGCCTTGACCTTAGTAGTCCTCTGTGCGGTGCCACAGCTCTATCAGCTTCTTTTTGTGCACTTTTATCCTCATCCATGAGGTTGCTCCCATTTTCTGTTACCTTTTGTATCATCTTGAGGTAGGCATAGGGGCTTACATATATAGCTTCGTACCATGCTAGTCTTTGGTAGGCCGACTTGATGAATTGATCGCCTTTGTGATACTTTATATAAGATTCCAGATGATTTTTGGCTGAGGCGTCCATAGCTTTGAGATAAGCATCTCCTGCCAGGAAATACAGGTAAGGTAGCTGCTGACCTTCGTGTTTAAGGTTCATTTGCTCCAGGTATGCTATAGCTTTTTCATTATCTCCTGTTTTTCGATAGAGACTTATAGTCAAGAATGTGACCAATGGCCCTCTTAGATCGTTCCAGAAATTATGTTCTATAATTTTTTTAGCTTCACGTTCATCATTAAGGACTTGCAATACCAGCATGGACTTAGCTGCCAACACTTCGGCTAAAAACGTGTCATTTAAATTTCTTGCCCTTGCTATAGCCATATCTAACTTTTCAAATCCACCCTTGACATCACCACTCATACCAATCAGTTTGACACCCCATTGGTAGGCATCCGGTATAGTGCCTATGAGTATTTTTAGAATTGCAAGTCGCATTTGTGCGGGATAATAATCCGGGTACTCATCTACAATCTTTGAAAGTGATTTGTAAGCTCGTCGCACTTCAGTAAATGCAGAGAAATAATCGCCAAACTTAAATCGTACAGCGGCCCATTGCAGTTCAATATCTGCTATAGTATATTCGATCATGACATCAGACCGGACAGCGCTCAGGGTTTTGATTCGTTGTTTTTTGGCGTCTTTTAGCTTATCGTATGCATCTTTGTCCTCGGTGACAAATAGGTAAAGACAGTCTATGTAATTCTCGAGCAGATGATGTGGGGCAGCCTGTTTGCCTGTTTTACGATTAAGGCCATCCAGTTCCTGGCTGGCATCCTCTATTTCAAATCGAAGAATCTTATGATAAATCTGTGCATAGGGTTCGGAGAACAATGCTTGAGCGTGCACATTGCTATCGCATATACACATGACGACCATGGATATAACGATTAATGATATGATTCTCAGTGTTGACATCATATAAAAAAAGCCGGCATATAGACACCGGCTTTAGTAAACGTAATTTATTCTCAATTATGACTCAGCATTAGCGTGTACTAATGAAGAGTCTACCAAAACCCTTCCGCAGTGCTCACAAGCAATGATTTTTTTGCACAAGGCTATTTCTAGTTGCATTTGAGGCGGTATCTGATTAAAGCAACCACCACAAGCATCTCTTTCGACAGTTACAACAGCAAGACCATTTCGGTAGTTCTTGCGTACCTTGTCATAGGCGTTAAGCAATCTGTCTTCAATTTTCTTTCTGGCCTTTTCCGTCTGCTTGACCAGCTTAGCTTCATCCTTTTCAGTTTTAGCTATGATCTTTTCAAGCTCATCCTTTTTCAATTCCAGATCTTTACCCTTTTTTTCTTTTCTAGCCTCAGTTTCAGCTAGCAACTCTTTCTTGCTTTCTATGATATGCTTGGTCTCATTGATTCTCTTCTCAGAAAGCTTGATTTCAAGATCTTGCAGCTCTATCTCTTTAGTTAGAGCCTCATACTCGCGATTGTTCTTTACATCGTCCAGTTGCTTATTGTACTTAAGTATTAAAGCCTGTGCATCTTTGATGTTGCCGTTGTGGTTTGAGATTTCTGTTTCCAGACCTTTGATGGTTTCTTGAAGCTTATTGATTCTAGTGTCAATACCTACGATTTCATCTTCCAGATCACTCACTTCTACGGGTAGTTCTCCTTTGAGCACTTCGATTTCATCCAGCTGGGAATCAATCATTTGAAGCTCATATAGATCGGTAAGCTTTTCAGCTATAGTTTGTTCTTTCTTTGCCATATTTAAAATAAATATTTAACTGGATTAGTATTTACCTCCGTGTAATAGGCTGCAAAATTACGAAATTTATTTGTAATAATTTCATATAAAAGATCAATAGTATATTGTTCGCTTTCATAGTGCCCGATATCGGCTATGATGATATCATCCTCTGCGTCGAAATATTCGTGATATTTAAAGTCAGCCGTGATATAGAGATCAGCATTAGCACGGATAGCATTCTTCAGAAAGCTACTACCGCTACCTCCGCATACCGCAACACGCTTTATGACATCCTTGACAGGAGCAGTGTGCTTGACACAAGATGTCGACATCGCATCTTTGATCATATGTAGGTATGCCATCGTCGGCATTGGTTTGTTTGGTATACCGATCACGCCAGTGCCTACCTTCCGGCTTTCATCACCGATATCCTTAGGGATGAGCGGTTGTATGTCTACCAACCCTATACGCTGAGCTATACGCTCGTTTACACCTTTATCCAGTACATTATCTAGATTAGTATGTATGGCGTAGATGGCGATATCGTGCTTTATTGCTTTCATGACTGTGCGCTCTACATAGTTTTGTCCTGTCAGCGATTTTAGACCTTTGAATATAATCGGGTGATGACTGACGATGAGATTACATTGTTTTCTTATAGCTTCATCGACTATAGACTCTATACAATCCAGACTGACCAGGACACCCTTCACTTCCTCATATTGATGACCACATATAAGTCCGGCATTATCATAGCTCTCTTGGAGGTGCAGCGGGGCAATTTTCTCTAGATATTGAGTGACATCTATTATTTTAGTCATGCTTGATTCTCGTTTTTTATTCTTGACATTATCAGATATTGCTGTAAAGTTAATGATTTTGCAGTATAAGGTTTATAGTAGCTTATTGAACTTATTTTTTTGGCGTGACCCTTCGGGTCGGGCTATCCGCTTGTATTCACAACATATCTATGGAGTGTCGCTACAGATGATGTTCGGCTTCTTCCAGTCGCCGACACATCTGTGCTCCACTAACCATAGATATATTGTTCATATCGCTTCTATCCCTCACGCGGGAGAGAGTTTTTAGCTTCAAGCTACAAGCTACAAGTTGCTACTTAGATGTATTTTGTTTAAGCTTCGCTGTTTAGGCAAACGTTCGGCTATCGCCTTCGTTTGCTGTTTACGCTACAAGCACTCTGTGCTCTCCGCAGTTTATGCTTACAGTAGGCTTAAGGCTTTCAAGTTCTATTTAAATGAAAGCTCCTGACTAACATATTGGCGAAAAATTTCCAATATAAGCTCTGCTATAAACGCAAGCGTAGCGAGCTAAACGCGAGTGAAACGAGTTAAACATGAGCGCAGCGAATTAAATGTGAGCGGTAGCGAACCAATTGTTTCCGCTTCGCTGTTTATGCAAACGATCGGCTATAGTCTTCGTTTGCTGTTTACGCTACAAGCACTCTGTGCTCTCCGCAGTTTATGCCAATGATCGGCTATCGCCTCTGTTTGCTGTTTGCGCTTCAAGTATTCCGCTCTCTGTGCTGTTTAGGTTTGATGGTGATCTAATACATTCAAATTCTATTATAAAGTCGGTCGATTTGTTTTATTATCGGTTTTTGAGGGGAGTAAAAGGTAGCTCAATAATTAGGTTATAGTCTCCAGCCCATATAATCGTACATGCTTGTCCTTTGTGTTAATTGTTGGTTTAAGTATATTTTAACAATATATTAAGTCGCAATCGTGGCCTGTAGAATACAAATATTTGCTATCTTTCCGTTATACTTTCTATTAATTAATTCGACTAAAACTATTGAACTATGATATTACTACATGTCCTGGCCTCTAGCAAAGAAGAGGCTGATTTGATTTCATCCTATTTACTAGATACAGGCTATATTCAGCAAACAACTACGATAAAAAGGTCAACTATAAAAAAGAGAAGTCCTCTGAATAATATATTTGAACAGGAACGGTGGCTGATTACTTGTAAAGCGAAGGCCTCTCAATACCATAATATCAAGCAAAAGCTATTCGAGTTATTTGAGCATGCTATCATAGATATGTATGCGTGCCCGATAGTGGATATGGATTGGAGTGAGGCTCATCGAAGACCAGAGCATCTCGTAGCTTAGTGTACTTGATTTAATTTTTTAATCTTATATCCATAGCCCGTCATATCAACAAATATGACGGGCATTTTTGTTTTGAAGATTTACGTGCAGCAAGTTTGATTGGTTCTCTACATCCTATGTAAGATACAATAATAATCATTTCGACATCAATCAAAGTTATATAGAATCCCTGTCATCGGTATCGCCCTAAACTGCTGACGTCTATTCATGAGCAACTGTAAATCAAATCCTGTTTGAATCGATAATTGATTGGTTATAGGGCTGAGTATAGTAGGGTTAAACTGTAGGAAGTTTAAAAAGTCATTATCCAGCGTTGCTCCATTAAGTTGATTAGTGCTTTGATTGTTCAAAGCTGCACCAAAGTAATACCCCATGTTTAGATTCAATGTCACCGTACCTATTTGTACACTTGGAATCATGTGGAGACCTGCTGATATGACAGGCAGTTGGAAGTATCCATTTGTATTTTGAAACTGTTGATTTGGTATTAGAAAAGAATGGTATGCTACAGATACACCTCCATTTAACCTTCCTGACAAGGGCTGAATAAATCCGGCTGTCGTCGACATGGAAGGCACTGGGTTGATATGAGATGAATTAACATTCTGTACGGTAGATAATTCCCTTAATGAAGCCTGTATGCTTGTATTGATCAACTCTGTCTGAGCTGATTGATCTATTGTAAAGAATTGTATACCCGCTGGGCTGTCGCCAAGCCCATTGGTAAACAATGCTATAGTCAAGGTGTCTGATGGGCAAGAGGCGCCATCCAAAGCATAAATGGTATAAAAACCCTCTGACAATTGTGGAATAAGTGCAGAGCCTGCAAAAAATGGGCCGTATGGAATATCATTAACAAAAACTACAAATGGTGCTATACTTCCATTTAATAGCAATGTTATGAAACCATTATTATTTCCCGGTGAATCTGGTGGTACTGCATTTAATACTTGAATTGATGGTGGAATATGGTCCGATATTGTGAATGTTTGCTGATCTGAGCAAAGCCCACCAAGGTCTGGATCGGATGCAGTTAAAGTATAATGCCCGGATTGCACTATCATTACCGAAGAAAGTTCTAGCATCGGGCTTGTTTGGTCAAAAGAAATTATGTCTCCTGTTGGTGTTGTCAGTTGGATAAATAGGACATTATTTTCAGGTAATGTAAATTGAATCAAAGCATCACCACCGTCGTTGCAGCTAGCGGGTGAAGTATCTATCATATCGATAAATTCGCATTCAGGTTGTAGGACGGTAATAGTCACCTTTGCTGTATCGACAACACTACAAGTATCCTCTACAATGTAATTAAACGAAATGGAACCCACAAAGTCCATAGGAGGGGTGAAGCTTGCATCACCATTAGAAGCTACACTAGCTTGTCCAACCAGAGGGCCATTAAAGTTAATCACTTCTAGTCCTGTTCCAGTAGCATTTTCCAATACATTGCCATTCCATGTCGTATTGAAGAGGATGGTGTCCTTAATATCGAATATCTCAAAATCGAAAATTTCCTGAATTATATCAAATGCAATGGTCGTATCGCAACCACTGCCCTCAATATCCGGTGATATAATAATATTGAAGGATCCAGTATCCAGATCTATAAAATCAGAGGTGTTCACGGTCGACCAGTCTACTAAGGTATCTAGTAATAATTGACCGTCCCTATTTATGAGTAGTCTGGCCATGTCATATAGCTGGCTGTTATCTGTAAGATGAATAATGGCTTCACCGCCTGCATTTACACAACTCTCGTTCGATACTTCAAAGTTTTCTATCAAGGTAGGTGTGATAGCTCCAATTGTAAAGGGAAAAACTTCTGTACAACCTAATATCGCTGAAGTGACAGATATCTGATATGTTCCGGCTGGAAGCTCATTAGTGCTGCCTGTAGAGCCGTCTTCCCATTCAAAACATAGATTGCCATCTTCGCAGTGCCCATCTTCTACCGTAACAGATACCATACCGTTGGCAAGGCTGCAAGTGGCATCTGTGACGCTTATGTTCACATCAAAGATACAGTCTACGACTTCGATGACTTCTATTAAAATAAATGCAGTATCTGTTTGTTCGCACACGTCAGTTATCACATATTCGATGCTAACTGAACCTGTAAAACCGGGAGGTGGTGTAAACTGTCCGTTACCATCTTCAGACAATGTGAAAGAACCCTCTGCTGGCGGAGTGAAAGATAATACGGATAGTTCTTCTCCATTATCGTTGTCTAATGCATTTCCTGTCCAAAAAGTACCTTGCTGTATGGTTGCAGTGACATCGCTTGCGGATAATTCAGGTTGCTCTTCTTCGACTTCCACTTCTCTAGCCTCTGTACATCTTTCTGGCAGGTCAGACGGTATCAGGCTTACTGTATATTGTCCACTAGCTATTTCGGTAAGGTCTGATAATTTATTGCTTCCAAACGTTACAACCCATGTGCCTAAAGTATCACCATTGCTATCTGAGAGGCTTAGGTCATATTCATCAAAAAAGTCACTTATCGTTAAAATAATATCTCCGTTAGGCCGGCAATCTGCTGCCTCAGTTCTAAGGTTCAATATATACTCTGGTTCTCTTTCTTGTATCTCGAATGTAAATATTGTATCACAACCTGTTATCGCTTCATTGATCATGACATTGTATGTTCCTGCCGGGATATTGTCGTTGATAAACACATTCTCACCCTCTTGCATCCACTCGTCAGGTAGACTCCACTGAGGGTTATCGAGTCCATTGAATGCTAATGTCAACTGAGCAAAACCATTAGAGTCTCCACAATCTGCCGGCGAAAACCCAAGGTCAACAGAAATTGAGCAGTCTATGTCTATGATGGTCTGAATAATTATATTAGCTTCGGCAGTTTGACCACAAGTATCTGTGATCATATAGGTTGCTATATAATTGTCTTGGACAAATGGTTCTGATAAAAATGTCATAAGACCATTATCTTCTACTGAGAAAACAGGCACCATCGGTATAGGTGTGAATGAGGTGACGGAGAGTCCAACACCATTATCATTATCCAATACATTGGCTGTTAACATGGATCCAGCCTGAGCCATGTAGGTGTTATCGTTGGCCTGGATGTCTACGGGCTCTTCTTCGATGCTAATGTCTATATCTTGCTTACATTCTGTATCTGCACCAAAAGGTGTGACTTCAATGCTAATTTGCCCTTCCAATGTTACATCTGGAAAAATGTCAGATAGAGCGAAAGTGCCATTTGGATTTACCTCGACGGAATGGGTTGTTAGTCCATCAGTTAGCTCAACGTTAAATAGAATAGATGGATCTGTGTTGTCTTCATTCCATTGAAATTCAACATCTCCTTTCTCATAGCAATTGAAAGGTTTTATATTTAATACCTCTAAGTAGGAGGCCGGATTGTTTAAAACTTCAAACTCGAAAACCTCTTCACAGTCTACTTTGGTTGTGTCTCTAATTTGTAATTCATATTGCCCGGCTCCAAGATTAGAGATAGTACTCCCAGCTATCGAATTATCAAAAACATATTCGTAGTTGTCATTCTGTGTTTCGAAGGTTACACTGCCATTATTCAGGCCACAGGTTGAATTTTCTACTACTAACTCACCTATAATATTACATGTTTCTTCCGGCAGAATTACTAGAATTCGGGCATTTGAATTGTTTTGGCACTTATCTCTTATGGTGTAGTTGATATTTATCTCTTCGGGTGCCTGATTGTTTACCATAAAGGAAACATCTCCATCTGCATTGAAGGTTAAATTTGAGATATATTCACTTTGTTCTACAAATACGAGATTACAACGTTCGCAATCAAAGGCATCAAAAATATTTAAAGAAACTGGTTCGCCTCTATTGGCGTCCATTTGAATGTCTTGTGCACTGGTCTGAGCTTGATTAACCGTTACAGAAACCATTGCAGTTGCCTGCCTGCCAAATTCATTTTCTATGGTATAAAATATCGTAAATGAATTGATAGCATCTGTACTGATGACCAATATGTTATCTTGCTGAGTCACCAATCCGGAAGGTGCTGTAAAGTTAACCAATCTAATATCATCGCCTTCATCGTTTTCCATTGGTGTCACTTCTCCACCGTCACCACATTCGATGGTAATGTCTAAGTTGTTGGCAATAGGAGCTGGGTCTTCCACTACCGAACCACTTCTATCATGTGTTAATACAAAATAAGAACCTGTCGCCAGAGCTGCCACACCTGCTGCAGGGATATACCAAGGCAGTCTTTTCTTATTCTCTTTGACTTCTGGAGAGGTGATGTCTATCTTGTCCCATAACAATGTATCACCTGCAAAGTCCGTATCACTTTGTGCATAGTTGTTAGCGTATCCAATTAATAAAATCAACAGGGTTATTACCGATCGGTATGATTTGTAATTATTATTCATACAAGCTGTCTTTGATCTTTACTGGTTTACTATTCTTTAATATCAATGGTTTGAGCAGTGAGGAGTGTTTTCAAAAATGCATTCCAAAAAGTTTGGACACCTTCCAAAAATGAATCTTTGTATTTGGTCTTTAAGTTTTCATCATCCACATCCATGGCTTTGGCTAACTGATCCAATAGTCTATACTCAAATCTGTTGGACGTATATGGTGTATTAGCTATAGCGCCTGTATATATCCATAAACTGTGTTGTGTGACAGATTCTATTTCTTTGCTCAAATCGTTTGGGTTGTAATAGGGTGTATTTAGCTCACGGTTATTGCTTAGTGCATTTGCCACTTCGATTATTTTCAAAATCACCGTGTAGAATAAATCTGCAGCTTCATTAGGATATTTATATTGGTCTAATTTATACCATATTGTATCCTTGTGGTATGGATGAAGGGGATAGGCAAACCCGGCATGGTCGTCTTCGGTGGAGAAAGTCCATCCATTCTCTGTGGAAGCTTGCCAATCCGCATCTACTTTATTTACCTTGATCCATTTATCGGGTGTTAACAATGCTTCATGTCTAGGTAAAGGCTCTGTCGTGTGGTCTGTACAAAAGCCATACACCTTCATGGTGTCCGCTGATACACCACCTTTAATTATATTACTGGTGCTGAATGGTACAATAAACGGTTGATGTTTTTTTTTAGATGGGATATAGCAAGGAGGAAGTACAAAATCACTTTTTTGGTCGCTCTTGTTTTCTATAAGTATTGTAGCTATGTGACCTGTAGTCCTGCCAGTACTGACAGCGCTGATGCTTATACCTTCTGGGATATCAATCTGGGCAATTGCCGAGTTTGAACTTAAAAAGCCTGCTAGCAATAACACTATCTTGTAAACCCCAAAAGTTAAAGTATGTATATGCTCTAGAAGTTGCATCCCCAATTAATTAATAGCCATTTTATTTAACTCATTCTGATTGTAAAGATGCATTTAATGCTTAGATGTCACATTGTTTTGTCTTATCCCGTTCTTAAGATACTTAAGACTCAAAGCATATGAATTTACCTTTAAGACGTCCAATCAGCAACCTGCGTAAAATAGTGTGCAAAGATAGCTGTCTTATCTTAATTGTATTGTTTATTGAGCATAAATATTTGCCCTTGATTTGGTATTGGAAATACCATAATCATACACTAAAAGGCCTGAAGATATTGGACAATGCTCTCGAGAAGCAGAACTAAGTCTAGTAAATTGTCAATTACAACAGTGAGGTATTACTTCAAAATAGAGTGCTAGGTCATGCCCACACAAATTAAAAAAAACTCTGTCTTTAAATCCTACCAAAAATTACTTTTTGAGATAGCCTAGAATGCTTTTTTCAATTTAGGAACCGACTTCATTTCACCTTTATAAATGCGCTCAAAGTCTTCTACTAATTGTTTGAAATCATATGAGCTGCCATTGGAAAAAATGGAAATGGTCACGTTTTCTTCCGGGAGGTAAATCATTATGGCATTTGTGCCATCGACCTTACACTCTATGCCAATGGCTTCTCCATCAAAATATTCTAATGGGTACAAAGGCATGAATCCATCACCAGGTTTAATCATTTTAGAGAAGTGATCTGCGCTAATGACCTTATGTCCGTAAAGACAATTCATAAAATCATTGAGTTCGATCGGTGTAGAGGCGATGTGACCGGTGCCGGGATAATTGCTGATTTCAGAAGGCTCCATCAGTGACCATTCTTCTTTAGATACATAGCTGTTAGCAAGGTTGTCTGCATTTTTAGCGAGTGAAGTCAATTTCAAACCACAATTGTTGAGAATGCGCTGTTGAAGCATTTTATCAAGAGGCTGATTTTCCACCTTTTCAATTATCCATTGTAGGATCATGTAATTAGATGGAGAGAATTCAGTGTCTTCTCCGGCGTCAAAAGTATTACCGCCTTCCACCATGAGTCTGATAAGGGATACATTAGTCAGTTCTTTGGACTTGTTTGCTTCAAATAGGGAATCTGCCGTAATATCAATAAGACCTGTCTGGTGCTTGAGTAGGTGATTGATTGTAGTAGTTCTGGCGTAAGGTATGACCGGATAGTATTCTTCTACAGGCGTTTTATAGCTTAGTTTACCTTCTTCAATAAGCTGAAGGGCAATAGCCGCAGTGAAAATTTGTGAAATATTACCAATTCGGTAAGTGGTCTTGTCATCAGCGGCCTTTTCATCTTCTACATTCTCATACCCCCATGCTTTGTTGAAAATATTAGAGTTGCCTTTGGAGATGGCGATAGCTCCCATAGATTGTTGACTATCCTCTTGAGCCTTGATGTACTGCTCGGCTAAAGAGGAATTAAACTGTCCAAAAACACTCTGGGAAAAAAATAGCGATATAAAAATAAAGAAACTGATAAAACGCAATAGATGCATATTTTGGATTTTGATTAATAAAAAGGTAACGGATATTTAAAAAGAGTTATTACAGACAGTAAACCAATTAGTGGATATTAACTGACTTTCAACGAATGATTGCGAGGGGTTTCGATATTACCTTCAAGGTCTATTTTGATTTCATTGAGATATTTGGCATACAAAAGGCGTTGCATTTTTAATTTATAACGATATCTTAGGCTCAATAGGCCTAAAGCATTAAATACCAAAATCAGTGTAGAAAATAAGGTATGGCTACTCATCTCAAAATCCAGAATATCTAAGATGCCCAGAACACCAAAGAGAAGAATGATGCCGCAAATAAAAATGAACAAGCATAAGTAGAAAAGCATATTGTTTTTTGCTTTTCTCAACTCATTGTTAATCCACTGAATGTTTTTAGTTTCAGCAGTATATTCACTGAATTCAGGAATAGATAGGTCGTCTCTAATCTCCTTAAGCTTATTGTCTAGTTTCGAGTCAATCGCCTTTATGGTCATCGATAATTATAATATTTTATCGGTTGATTAAACTAGTTGTAAATATACATATATTTTGTGGAATCCACAATGGAATACAGCAAGATTTGATAAGTATTTATGATGTTTAGAGGTAAATTTCGAAAGTTGTCATTTTTTTGCCTGCATTAGCTAATAGATGGGTTGACCTTAGCTATGAAATGATCGTTTGTGATCTATTTGGACTGTAATGTCTATTTAAGATTGGCAATGCTATTAATGCTATCATTCCAAGTAAAACGCTGCTGCCAATCTGCACAGTGAAGAAAAGAATATTGGCAAAAGAAAAGGCTTCATCTCCGGCAATACCGTACATTGATAGTGCTATAACAGCCAAGGCATGAAAAGTACCCATACCACCCGGGGATGGTATGACTACACCAAAAGTACCAAATACAAAAACGATTAAGCCGGCCGTTAAGCCTAGATGACTGGTAGGTTCGAAAGCATAAAAACATAGGTATGTCATTAAAAAGTACATCAGCCATATATTTATTGAATGCAAAATAAAAGGGATGGGCTTTTTTATAGTTCTTATACTTTGTATACCTTCCCAGAAACCAAGTAATAAACTTATGACTTTTTGTACGATCCTTAGCTCCAGCAGCTTTTCTCTCAAGAGGTAGCTGATGGTTAAAACTGCAATACCTGAAACACCAACATAGGTGAGTAAGCCCGTTGGCCATTCCTTATCACCACCTAAATTGCTCTTAAGAAAGCCAAACAACAGATCAAACTCTATGAGAATAGCCAATAGGACTACCATAATTACAGTTATCATGTCAATTAATCTGTCCAATACTACAGTACCCATGACTTTTTCGACTCTTATGGATTCATACTTTGCGAAAACAGTGGCTCTAACGAATTCTCCGGCTCTGGGTAAACCCAGATTTGCAAAATAGCCTAACATTACTGTAAAAAAAGCATTGGACAGCCTTACATTTAAGCCGAGTGAGGCATTCATCATTTTCCATCTGTATGCTCTGGAGAGGTTGCTAATGTTAAAGCACAGTAAAACAACTAATAACCATATCCACTTTACAGACTTGATGTCAGACCATACTTTTTTCAATAAGCTGCACTCATCCAATGGTAAGCCATCAATCTGACATTGTTCTATAAATGCTTTATTTTGGCTTTGATAAACGAAGTAAAGAATGGTAAACCCAACTCCAAAGAATAGTAGAATCTTTAGTATATCTTTTACTAGGGATGGCAATGCCATAAAGCTTTATTTGATAGAATTTCCTTCTGATGGGAATACAGTGATAGGTTGAAAATCTTTTGCTTCATCAGGAGTAAGTAAAGCATAACTAATGATAATGACAACATCACCCGGCTGTACTTTTCTTGCTGCAGCGCCATTAAGACATACGACACCAGAGTCTCTTTCTCCTTTGATGACATAAGTTTCGAAGCGCTCACCATTGTTGTTGTTGACGATTTGCACTTTCTCACCGGGTACTATATTGGCAGCTTCCATGAGTGATTCATCTAGTGTGATAGAACCCATGTAATTCAAGTTAGCTTCGGTAACAACTGCCCTGTGTATCTTAGATTTGAAAACATGTATTAACATGGCGCAAAATTACAAATTTTTAATTACAAAGTCATTTTGATTTATTTATTCGACTGTTTATTATTGGGCTTAATTGCTAGAAAATGATTTTGGGTCATACTTGGCTTTGTTGAATACAGATAAAGTTTAAATTTGTATTTACTTATATGGATAAGATAGCTTATAAGTAGCTAGGGCATTTGGTGGGAATTACGAAATGAAATTCATCATTACTTATTAAGACCAGATTAATTCTTTTATATCAACAAATTTGATGTATTGCACAGTATTGCATCAGCGATGCGTAGCGGGTCAAGAGCGGATGCGAGTGAGTCCGAAGGACCGAGCGAACAGCGAGCCCCGGAGCGTAGCGGCCCTTCTCCCCATAGCTCAATGAGTCGCAATCCGTCAAAATATTGGGGACTCTCTGAATTATGAACTTTAGTGGGATAGGGGAGAAGGGAGATGCCCAAAACAAATAAAATGAATAAGTTCAAAGTAATATAGTGCTAACTGAAAGAACATTTTAAAGATGAAAGACAAAACGATATCATTGGTATTAGGTAGTGGTGGTGCCAGGGGTTTAGCCCATATTGGAGTTATTAAATATTTATCTGAGCAACAATATAAGATAGGGTCAATAGTAGGGTGCAGCATTGGTGCATTGGTAGGTGGTGTTTATGCAGGAGGTAAGATCGATGAGCTCGAAGAATGGATGTTGAATCTCAAGAAGACGGATATGGTGAAGCTAATGGATTTCTCATGGGGTATGAATGGATTTATCAAAGGGGACAAAGTGATCAGCGAATTGGAGGCATTCATTGGTAATAAGGATATAGAGGATCTGGATATCCCATTTACGGCTATTGCAGCTGATATTAAAACGGAAAAAGAAGTTTGGATTTGTTCAGGCGGGTTATTTGAAGCCATTAGAGCGTCGGTGTCACTACCCTTGTTTTTAACACCGGTTAGTAAAGATGGTAAATTGCTTATCGATGGAGGTGTACTTAACCCTGTACCAATAGCGCCAGCATTTAAAGATGGATTTGATACTATAGTAGCTGTCAATCTTGGAGGTGTGCCTGATCCGGATATACATACTGCGGAAAAGCAAAGGAGCATTCAGCCCAATCAAGATGAAGGGCTGTTTAGAAAGATTTCAACTTATGTCAGCAATATAATTGACAGCAAGAAAAAAGACGGTGAAGAGGAAGAAGGCTATGGTATGTATGACATTGCTGACAGAGCTTTTGATATCATGCAAAATGCAATTGCCCGGCAAAAGCTTGCAGCTTATACCCCTGATGTGCTTATTGAAATCCCGCGAAATGCCTGTGGTACATTAGAGTTTGACAAAGCAGAAGAAATGATTAAGATGGGCTATGATAAGGCAAAAAAAGCATTTAGTGACAAGTCAGAGCAGTCAAACTAATCAGGGTATAAAACGTTGTCTATCAATCTCACGTCTCCTGCTCTAGCTGCTACGCATATGACGACTTTTTCGCCTTTATGCACTTTTGAAAGTGGTTTCAAGGTGTTTTGATCAGCAACTTGCAAGTATTCTACCTCGAGACCTTTGTCTGCTATTTGGTTGATACCCTTCTCCTGAAGGCTGTTTACATCTTCATGAGGTAATTGACTTTTAATGTCATGAAGTGTCTTAGATAATATAGTGGCCTTTATTCTTGATTCTTCATCAAGTTTTACATTGCGTGAAGATAGCGCCATGCCATCGGCTTCTCTTTCAGTAGGAACCATGACGAGCTTTGTCTTGATCTCATAAGCTGCTATCATTTGTCTGATGATCAACTGCTGCTGATAGTCCTTTTGTCCCATGAATAATACATCAGGCTTAACTATGTCCAAAAGACGGTACACTACCTGCATGACTCCGTCATAATGACCTGGCCTATGCGCTGCCTCCATCACTTTCCCAGCCCATGACAACTCAGGACTAGGCACAAATCCTGATTCATGTGGGTATATTTCATGCACGTCTGGCGCAAAGAGAATGTCGCAGCTGCTATCCATTAAAACTTTGATGTCGCTGCAAAGATTTCTAGGATAGGTCTCTAGATCTTTTTTATCATTAAACTGTGTAGGGTTGACAAAGATTGAGCAAACCGTCACATCACATTGAATAGCAGAGGCTTCTATTAGGCTGATATGTCCTTGATGCAAAGCTCCCATAGTGGGCACAAAGCCAATGGAGCAACCTTTCTTTTTTTCTTCGTTGACGTGGTGAATAAGGTCTTCTGATCTTTTAAAAATTGTTATACTCATAATTGGTATGCGGAAGCCTAATGGTGAATAAAATGATAAGGTTATGAAATTTCGGCTATATATTCACTAGGGTCAGGACAGTTTGATTTGTAGAAATCTATGTAGTTTTCATTGACTACACCGGGATAATCGCCATAATAATCGCTCATATCTTTGATTAATTGAAAGTGAAGGTGTGGCGGCCAACCTCCATTTTCAGCTTCATTTCCCAAACAGGCTATAATATTACCTTTTAAAACTTTTTGATTGATCTCTAGTGCTTGTAAACTACCCTTGCTTACATGACCGAATAGAAGATGAATGCCATCATCAGTACAAGCAATAATTGTTCCTCCGTAGTCCAGATAATTATCATTGTATTTTATGCTGTGAATGGTCAGGTCGCATGGTGCATAGATATTTGTACTTGCCACGGCCCATAAATCAATACCAATGTGGATATTCCTATTCTCAGCATCATTTTTGAAGTGAGAGCTTTGACTATAATAAATTCGCTTTTCTAAATAGCCACCATATAAAATGACACCGTTTTTAAAGGCGTTATGATGATCGAGTACTCTATACAAATAGTCAAGAGCCGGCTCATTCACTTTCTGCAATATTTTTGGTTGAGCTAAGTCGATTTTTAACCATTTTTCTTTCTTAGCGGGTTCTCCAAGTATAGGAAATAAATGAATTGAATCCTCCATGTCGCAAAAGTAAGATAAAGGTATCGTAAAATGGTAAAACATAAGACTCGTATTATGTATTCCAAATTTCGATGGAGGATGCTAATGCAAATAAGATCTATAAACGCGCAAAGATCATGTGGCTGGTTTGATATAGATAGGGTCGCTAGTTGACATATTGTGCTTGCCGAATACAAATTGCAGGCATTATGATCGTCAAATCGAGAAACGGAGTTTACCAAAAAAAGACTATTAGGGGCTTCATTTTTAATAGATTTTGCTTAAATTGTGCAGCGCAAAAAAAGAATACAACCTGAATAATTACCCGATAACAACGTATGAAATATAAATCAATCTATGTCTCAGCCAGCAGTCAGCATGTTGGTAAGACGACATCTACACTTGGGCTAGCCTCTTGTTTTGGGCAAATGGGAATAAACGTTGGCTACTGTAAGCCGGTAGGTCAGCAAGCTGTAAAAATCGATGCAAGTCCTGTTGATAAGGATACCATACTTTTTGCTGACTTGATCAACTTTGATATTAAACCGGAATTACACAGTCCTGTGATTTTGGGTAAGGGGGCTACTTCTGATTACCTGGATGACCCATCATCATATAACTACGAGGATCGTATTCTTTCAGCTAGCAACCAATTGGAGAGGGAGTTTGACCTGGTAATTTATGAAGGTACAGGGCACCCGGGTGTGGGCTCTGTAGTAGGCCTATCAAACGCCAAAGTAGCGAAAATGCTTGGTGCCGGAGTCGTATTTATCATCGAAGGTGGTATTGGTTCTGCTATTGATAAGCTTAATATGAGTTTGGCATTGTTCAGAGAGCAGGGTGTTCCGATTTTAGGTGTGATCGTGAATAAAGTTTTGCAGGATAAGCTTGATAAAGTAACCCGGTACATGTCAATTTGGTTAAAGGACCAAAATCTACCTTTTCTTGGTGCATTACCTTATGATGAATCGCTGGCATACCCATTGTTGTGGTCCGTTGTAGATTCTATATATGGAAAGGTATTGTATAATCCTCAGAAGCTGGATAATCAGGTAGAGTCCTTTTTGGCAGGGTCACTAATAGACGCTGAGAAAATCCAGAAAGAAAAGAATTTGTTGCTGGTTGTTTCGGCTCCAAAAGTTGATGAGGCGGTGACCACCATTAGATATTTGACCAAAAGATTTGAATTGGATGGGCCACCACTTGCCGGTATAGTCGCTACCGGTCAAGGTGATTTTAGCGAGAAAACTGTAGAGTTCGTTAAAGAATTTGAGATTCCATTGGTCAGTACCCACCTCGATACGTATGGCTCTGTCATTAAAATCAGTAGGATAGAAGTGAAGATCAATAAAGATACGCCCTGGAAGGTGATGCGTGCTATTGAGCTGATCAACGATAATGTAGACTTAGATCTACTCAAATCCAAGATGCTATAAAAAAAAGGCAAGTGCTTCTGAAACACTTGCCTTTTTTTAAACCCGGATTATGCATTGGAAATTCGTAATGAGGGTTAAAAAGGCGAAAAAATAAGTGATTTTGTGAATGAGCCATAGTCAATCCTGTTAGGCTACCTCTAATACCCCCTTCAATATCTGGATCGCAACATTTTGCAATGTTACTGCTTGATAATTTTGATTTATAC
>SLDF01000056.1 GCA_007125435.1 Saprospiraceae bacterium | reverse complement strand
CAAATTAAAGCCGCGACGGGCTCCGTTCGCCGCGCACGGGTTGTGAGGGAAAGAAGATGAGAGTAAAGGCAATTCCCTACTCTACTGATTTACATGAACTTAAATTGAAAATATTCTGCTTATATATACTATTGAAATCAATGGAGTACAAATAAATTCCGTATTTCAGTGTCTACCAATTCATCTATTGCATTCACATAAACACTTGGGTAATTGTCTTTATTCTTTCCGCCTTGATTATGAAGCGTGAAGAAACTCAAGACGCGCGCAAGCCAAAAGAGAGGCTAACTGTTTGAGCAGTCACCATGACTTAGCAATCGCCTTAGCAATCCACAATCAGAAATGTAAAATAGATATCAAAAGGATCAAGGCGAGTTTTAGCAGCGAGCGGGGAGCTCTTGAGTTTTAGCTTCAGAATCACAGCGGCGGGGTTTTTTGTTTCTTTTTTGACCTGGAGCAAAAAAGAAAAGACTAGTAGATTGCATAGGTTCAAGGTCAGATCAACTATATGTACCCTGCCACATGTATGTATTTCTCACATGTTCTTATCATGATAAAAGGCTATAAACCGATTATCCTATTATTGACCGTTTGAATTTTTATGTGTTAGTCCCCAGAAAAAATAAGTGATCCAAGTTTTTGCTTAGGTTGACCATGAGTTACCATGGTTAGGGCGATTATACTGTTTTCAAGTCTGAATACTTCTATATTGACCTTGAATATGAATGAGTATAAGCACTAAAGGAAGAGCAATATGAGGTGTCCTTATGAAGGCCTCTTGCCAATTGCCAAAACCTCCCTCCAGAACCCTAATGCTAGTTGTCAGAACAGCCCAAATGAACAGCCAATAGAGCAATCTTTTATCTTGTGTGATCCATAACAATATGCCACCAAGTATATCTATAATGCCTATAGTCACTACCATGACCTCTGCACTAGATTGTTGTATATAAATACCTGAAATCGTGGCAATCGATCCAATCAGGTAGTCCAGAAAAAGAGGGTATCCCTTTAGGCATAAAAAACCGTGAGTCAAAAAAATTAAGCTAGTACTTACTAATGCAAAACGTTTTATCATAAGTAAGTTATCAGCCTTATATTTCATTTCATCAGAATAGGGTTTGTATTGTACAAGTGGTAATACCCACCAAAAGATAGCAGGAAAAACACCTCTAATAATCGATGAGATAAGTTTTATATCATGATGCAGTTTACCACCATTGAGGTAGCTAACGACTGCGACTGTGATGATTATTACAGAAATCACCATACCACTTATTCTAATGTGTAGCCAAACACCGGTTAAGGATAGGAGCAAAATGACACAAAAAACTATTTCCAAAATTAAAATGGACTCATAACTCCAACCTTTTTCAATGAATAAGTAAATATTGACGACAGAGGACCCTCTGTATAACTCGTAAATTAAGGGAATCGTCAAAAGTGTAATGGTAATCTGGGTTAATAACACCAACGATTTTAAAAGAAACTCAGTATTCTCTTGCTTTGTGAACATTTTTATTGCTTCGACCTAATGGTGAATTGATCAAGTATATTTCTATCTATACCGATAGCTGAAACTTGAGCAGAGTTATTTTTAAATGTCATTTTCCAAACGTGGTGAGCAGACGTTGCAAGACCACCATCCTTAAAATACCACCTGGCCGGATCCGCCTTTCTTTGAGGCACACCGAGTCCGCCTTCTCCAATATATATGATGCCTTTGTCATCTTTTTTATTATTGAGGATAGGTACAGTTCTTTTAAGGGTATGCCCATCGGACTCTACAACGAGGTCTACATCATATTCTTCCAATAATGGGATCCAATGCTTCCTGATGCGAGCAAAATCCTCTCTCTCAAACGGCTTGGTAGCAGGCCATGCGGGTTTGTGGTATTGGACAAAAAGCCATTTGTACTGAGGACGACTCCTTTTAAGCTCGTTTTCCAGCCATTTTCTTTGGTCACCTGTAAGGCTGGTTTCTGTATTGAGGGTGATCAGATTGACATCACTGCTAAACTCTGTATTGAAGTAATAGCCATCTGAGTTTTTATATGAAATGTCCCCCAGCCAAAAGTTTTCCACGAAGCCAATCTCCATATCGTGATTACCTCTGGAAATGATCAAAGGTAGGATGCGGTTATCTGAGGTGATGGTATATTCATAATCCTCAAACCACCAATACAAATATCGCCATTCGGCATTGGAACAAAAGTCTGCGCCATGAACAAATGCAAGTATGGATGGGTCTTTTTCAACCAATGTTGCAATATTTTTATTCATGATTTGCCTTTCTGTATGTCTGGATTTGTGACCATATTCAACCTCATTGCCACCAATGCGAGAGTCGCCACCAAATAACAAACTGAAATCAGTTCCTGAAAGCGGAGCAGTTCTAAACCAGTAAATATCTGAGCAAGCATCATCCGAACATACTCTGAAATAGTATTTAGAGTCCGGATCCAGATTTACCATCTCTGCGTGATGAAAATAACCTTGCTCAGAGTTTAATTGATTTTTGGATTCATCAATCGAAATTTTTCCGTCTCTCATACTTTGTACAGATTCCCTCAATGCACTTTCTGAAGGTTTTTGGTCACTTTGAACATACTGCACTAAATGTCGGCCTCCCTGGTCAGAACTGGTCCATGAAATGATAGCATGATTAGATGGCTCATTGGTCCATATAACCCTGGTATGCATGACTTTCATGTCATCACTTTGAACCCTTGACTTTACTGAACCACCATTTTCAGTTGAGCTTTCACAAGATATGAAGCAGAAAAAAAGACAAAGTTGAGTAAGGAAAAATAAAAATGGAATTTTATAAATACGATTTATCATGCAGCAATTATTTTTAGAAAACCATCATTAATTATGTCATGAATATAATTCATTAGGTTTCAATTACATAATTATTTCAACAGGGATTTCTTATGTGAAGGTATTTCATTACACTTGTGATCTGATGACAAAGCAAGTTCTTCTTCATCCTTTCATCGGAACTCTATTACAGATTCAGGGTTTATCAATAAGAAATCAGTAATTTATAGAATGATATACTTCGACAATAATGCGACAACCCCTCTAGATGCTACTGTACTTGATAAGATGATGCCTTACCTCAGGGAGCAATATGGCAATCCTGCAAGTCGAAGCCATGCTATGGGTTGGGTGGCGGATGAGGCCGTCATTATAGCCAGAGAGCAGATTGCATCTGCTATAAATGCTGAGCCAAAAGAAATCATTTTCACCTCGGGCGCTACTGAGTCTGTAAATCTGGCGATCAAAGGTGTTTTTGAAGCTTACAACAGTAAAGGCCAACATGTCATTACGGTCAAGACAGAACATAAGGCTGTATTGGATACCTGCGACTGGGTAAGCCGCCGAGGTGGAGAGGTTACCTTATTGGATGTAGATAAAGAGGGTAGGGTGGACATAGAAGCTTTGGAGGAGGCCATCAGACCGGATACGATTTTAGTAAGTATCATGTGGGCTAATAATGAAACTGGGTGTATACAAGACATGGCTGCAATAGGCCAGATCTGTCGATCGGCTGGTGTTTTACTTTTTTCTGACGCTACTCAAGCTTTGACAAAAACACCAATTGACGTTCAGTCCTCTCGTATAGATATTCTGGCCTTTTCAGGGCATAAAGTGTATGGCCCAAAAGGGATTGGAGGTTTGTATGTACGCAGTAAAAGCCCTCGTGTTAGATTGATGCCTTTAATTGATGGGGGGGGACATGAGAGAGGGATGCGATCCGGTACGCTGAATGTACCCGGTATAGTGGGGCTTGGTGCCGCCGTTGAGCTTGGTGTATCTTTAATTCATAAAGAATCTTCTCGCCTCGAAGCACTAAGAGATCGCTTAGAGTTTCGACTACTCCATGAGATAGAAGACTGTGTATTAAATACGACTGCACACAGAATGCCACACGTCATAAACATAAGGTTTTTACATGTAGATGGTGAGGCGCTCATGCTGACATTCAATCAAAAGCTCGCAGTGGCATCCGGTTCAGCTTGCACATCGGCCTCGATAGAGCCATCACATGTTTTGATGGCATCAAGCCTCACAGAAGACGAGGCACATAGTTCTATACGCATCAGCCTGGGTAGGTACACATCAGAAAATGAAATAGAAGAAGCCTTCCACATTATACAGCAAGGCGTCCAAAAGCTACGCTCTGAATCACCCATATGGAAAATGTACAAATCAGGACAGTTGACCTAAGGCCTGTTCAAAGTCAGCAATAATATCCTCCCGGTTTTCAATGCCGACAGATACCCTTAATAAACCATCAGTTACGCCTTCCAGTTTTTGGTCTTCTTTAGAGATGCTTTGGTGAGAGCTTGTAGCCGGATGCATGATCAGCGTATCAACATCTCCAAGTGTCGGCGCGTAAGTGGCAATTTTCAGTGATTTGACTAATTGGCTTACTGCCTTTTGCCCACCCTTGATATCAAAGCTCAGCATTCCTCCAAAATACTTATCCATCTGTACACTGGCGATGTCGTGCGTCGAATGTGTCTCTAGCCCCGGATAGAAGACTTGACTAACTGCGGGATGCGATTGCAAAAATTCAGCTAAAGCCATCGCGTTTTCACTATGCCTTTGCATTCTTAGTTCTAGTGTTTTGAGACCGGTATGCACCAGCCACGCCTCAAATGGGCTGCACGTGCCACCACTCAGTTTTAATTGCACCCTTACGTTCTCGTCCATGAATTGTATATGTTGGCTTACAATAGCTCCTGCAATACCACTACCGTGACCATTCAGGTATTTCGTTGTCGAGTATATTACATGATCTATGCCAAGTGTAAGCGGTTTTTGAATGAATGGTGTACAAAATGTATTGTCGACGATGGTTTCTACTTTATGGTCCTTTGCCCACTGAGCGCATCGTTTTAAGTCAATGCAATGCATTGTTGGATTAGAGGGGGTTTCTAAGTATAGCACTTTGATATGTGGATGTATGCGCAATATGTCATTAAGTTTATCAGCTTCGAAGTCATCTGTGTATATAAAATCAATACCCTGTCTCTTCAGCACCTTTTCAAATAACTCTGTAGTCCCTCCATAGAGCCGCTTTGCACTTAGGACGGCATCTCCTTTTTGGCAAATAGCGGATATAAGGACATGTATGGCACTCATACCTGAGCTTGTCATCAAGCACTGAGCATCCAATCCTGTGATTAGCGTTTCGAGTGCTGCAATTTGATTTTCTGTTGTTTGTACGGTAGGGTTACCATATCGACTATAGACATGACCGTCAGTCCTTCTCTGGAAAACTTCAATACTATCTTCAAGTGTCTCAAAAGTGAAAGAAGAAGTCGTATATATAGGCAGAACATGCGGGGCATTTTTTCTTTCTTCTTTAAAATTATGGAGGCTATTCGTAGAAAATCCTTTCATGAACTAAGTTTTTTATAGATTTGATTTTTGATTGGCTAAGATAGAACAAAGACACTATTAAATTTGACTATATATATTTTTAACTGACCAGATAGTCGACAAACAACATTTTTTATTTCAGTTAAGTTTAGAATGCATGATTAAGCGCTTAATTCGTTGTTCTTTATTGGTGCTTATGGTCTGGACTATGAGCCATGAAGTGCTCAGTCAGACCATAGGCGCCACTTATTTTCGCATTGGTGTGGATGTGCTATTCCCTGTATTGGATTACAGAGACTTTACATCCAATGTATACGGTGGGTTCAATTTAGGCATTTTATCAACTACGAGGAATCCTGAAATATTTTACGGTATCGATGCTACTTACGGCCTGAGTAATACATTCAGCACGGTCTATTCAGGCTTTACACAATTTGGCGAAGCGACAGAGTTTAGAGAAGATTTGTACAATACACACCTTTCATTTGCTTTCAGCTTGAGATATATGCCGGAGTGGTTTCAAAAGTGGCAACCTTATGGAGAGGTGCGAGTGGGTGCAAGGCGTTTAGCTACTTTCCTGAGCACTGTTGACACCTTCAATAATAGCAGTGCAGGATCATCGATTTTTGCCAGTAGCTGGGGATTGCAATATGGTTTAGGTACTGGGGTGATCATACCCTTGAAGAATAATTTTGCCGTTGATTTGGGCTTTCAGTTTTTGGAGACATCGCCCATTAGCCACTACCTTCGTGTCGATAATTGGGAAGATCTGAATCCTTCCTTCACCACTGACATCTTTGAAGAGCGAAAGACGGCCCTTGCTTTTTTTGGCCTACATGTATCATTGCTCGCTAGATTTTGATGCCGTCTTTCAAGTAAAAGTGACCAAGAACTTGAATAAGGAAATACGACAGGTGAATATGCTGTAGTTTAGTCTGGGTTTATGCTTTGGGCATCACCCTCCACTGCGTTACGGGTCGCTTTTGAGAGTCTGAAAATAGCCATCTTAATGCCCCCAAGTCTTGCTCTTCTGAGCAATCTCTTCGAAAAAAAATACTTACGGAGTCAGGCTACCCTTGATGCCATCTTCAAAGACTAGACCGCTGCACTGCTTGATAATTTTACTTTATACTTCCTGCTTCATCGGTCGCGTAGCACTTAAGGCTATGCTCTCTCTTCAGCACTCGTCTAAAGTAAAATTCTCTAAGCTCTAGCT
>SLDF01000269.1 GCA_007125435.1 Saprospiraceae bacterium | reverse complement strand
TGCTGATTGTAATAAACCAGGCATGAATAGACGTTATCATCGCCGCCCGGTATGTATTGCTGAACAATCAGGTTGTCAGTAGCCGCAAACAGATCAAATGAAATAAGTTTCAAATCATCTTCGCTATTAAGGACAAAAGCCTTGTCCAGAGGACTGTAAGTATCCCATTTTATGGATTTTTCTATATGTTTGATGATTGCGGGATAACCTTGCTGCTGCAAAATTGAATCAAGTTGCTGCCTGTTGGTACATATTTGTGATTGGGGCACCGGGAATTGATGTTGCAATGCCCAATAGTGAAAAAGAGTCTTGTCAAGAAAAGTATCGAAATTCTGTTGAGATTCTGATTGTCTCCTTATAATAAAAATCTGCTTTTCGTCCGAAAAGTCAATATCTGAAGGTTCTACTTTTTCTTCGAGGTGGTATATATTTAATTCCATGATCGGCATTCGCAATTTTATTTTGTATTACCAATAAATATAATCTGTTTATAAAATTAATACAATCAATTTAATTCATTGATGAAATTTTACTTTTTGGTTAATAATGTGTAAATTTACGGTATGAAAGTGACAATAGACATAACTCGGACAAAAGAATCAAAATTACCTTCTATTGATTTTTCCAACCTGCCTTTTGGTAAGGTATTGAGCGACCACATGTTTATAGCGGATTACAAGGATAACATGTGGCAAAACCCCAGGATATTACCTTTAGACACATTAGATATTCATCCGGCGAATATGGCACTGCACTATGGGCAGTCCATTTTTGAAGGCATGAAAGCTTCGATCAATAAGGAAGGTGTTCCCATGTTGTTCAGACCGGAAAAGCATGTCGAGCGAATTAATGCATCAGCTAGAAGGATGTGTATGCCCGAATTACCTGAAGAGCTTTTTATCGAAGCAGTCAAGTCTATGGTTTGGCTAGAGAGAGGATGGATTCCTAAAGATGAGGGCAGTGCTTTATATATTCGTCCTTTTATGTTTGCCACCGATAATTTTATTGGTGTAGCACCTTCAAAGACATTTACATTCATGATATTGACTTTACCGGTAGGTCCTTACTATCCTAAACCGGTGAGGCTTCTTGCTGATGAACAGTACGTTAGGGCTGCCAAAGGTGGCACAGGTGAGGCCAAGGCAGCTGGAAATTACGCTGGTTCATTATTACCTGCACGTATAGCACAGGAAAAAGGATTTGATCAGGTATTGTGGTTGGATGCCAGATATAGAAAGTTTGTTCAGGAAGTAGGAACCATGAATATCTTTTTCAGTATCGATGGCAAGTTGATCACACCTTCTTGCGACGGAGCAATACTAAAAGGTATTACCAGGATGTCTATCATTGAGATATTCAGAGATAAAGGTATTGAAGTCGAGGAGCGGCCAATCACCATTGATGAGCTTTTCGAAGCCTACGATGCCGGTCTTTTAGATGAAGTGTTTGGAAGTGGGACAGCAGCTGTTGTCTCTCATGTCTCCGCTATTTCATACAAAGACAGGATTATGCAGTTTGATCAAAATAAATTCAATCTATCCTTAATGGCCAAGAAGGAAATCAATCAATTGCGTAATGGTACTATCGTAGATACAAGAGGTTGGGTCGTGCCGGTGGACAACCACGTCATGGTATAAGGCTCATTTTGGCGGATTTTATATGCTGAAGTCTGTATGGTAGACACTTATTCAGATAATCAGTATTTATCAAACATCATTATAGCATAATTGTAGACCACTGCAATCAAAGCAGCTTCCAACAAACTAAATCATGAGTAAGCAATTAACTCAATTAAAAGCTGATTTCCTGTTCTACTTGATTTCTCAATAAGTCTTCAAAGCTCTCTCGCTCACGTATGAGATAATCTTTGCCATTGTAAATCAACACTTCTGCGGGTCGTTTCCTGCTATTGTAATTGCTGGACATCATAAAACAATAGGCTCCGGCATTTTTGAAACATAAGATGTCATTTTCCTTGACTTCAGAAAGTCTTCTATTATACCCAAAGGTATCAGTTTCACAAATATAGCCGACAATTGTATAGATTCTTTCATTGCCATTGGGGTTTGACACGTTGACGATCTCGTGATGCGCTTCGTAAAACATGGGCCTGAGTAAATGATTGAAACCAGAGTCTACACCGGCAAAGATGGTAGAGGTCGTTTGCTTGATGAGGTTTGTTCTCACAAAGAAATGACCGGACTCACTGACAAGAAACTTTCCCGGTTCAAACATAAGACGAATGGTCTTTCCTCTCTTTTTACAATAATCATTAAATTTCTTAGAGAACGATTTGCCAAAGGACTCAATTGGTGTTTCATAATCATTGGATTTGTATTTGACTTTGAATCCACTTCCAAAATCAATATATGTGATGTCTTCAAAGTTATCTGCGACTTGAAAAAGAATATCTGCAGCCATATTAAATACTTCTACATCCAATATATCCGATCCGGTATGCATGTGTACACCTTCTATTTTTATGTTTAAGGTTTTTACTATTCTCAGGATGAGCGGGAGTTGATGTATAGATATGCCAAACTTTGAATCTATATGGCCGACTGATATGTTTTCGTTTCCTCCAGCCATGAGATGTGGGTTAATACGTATACATAGGGGTATTTGTGGGTGATTCATGCCCATATACTCGAGCGCTTCTATGTCATCAATATTCATTTTTACACCGAGTTTTACTGCTGCTTCTAATTCACCCACCGAAACACAGTTGGGTGTATAGATGATGTCCTCAGGTTCAAACCCGGCTTTTAGGCCCATTTTGACCTCACTAATCGATACCGCATCTAGGCCGGCGCCAAGTGATTTCATCAATTTCAGAATATTGATATTTGATAATGCCTTGCAAGCGTAGTGAAGTTTCAAGTCTTCTACATTAAAGGCATTGTAAAGTCTTTCGTACTGAGATTTTATCTTCTCACCATCGTAAACATATAGTGGTGTATCATACTTTTTTGTGATGTCTAGTACATCAATACCCTGAATCTTATATGTGTTGTCCATTAGCTCCATGATGAAATGCTTTTCCTGATTTTTTCTGAATGATGTTATTGGATTTCCTGCTAAGGCTATACTCTCGCTAGCTTTCGTGCTCTTTGTGGTCAACTATAGACACACATCGAGGCTTCTGAGTCATTCAAGAAGCCACTTTCTTATTCGATCTACCAAATTCCCTGTAGAATGCTCTATTATACAAAATGGGTTAAAAAAAGGTTGAACCTTTCGATTCAACCTGTCGCAAAGATATAATAATTTTTATTTTTATCAGTGATGGGTTTGAAGTCAATAAACAAAGCCCTATTCACTAAGTTTTAAAGTCATATAAGGCCGTAATCGGATTTCTGATGGGCATGATGAGTTTGTCTTCCTGCTTCATCAGTCGCCTAGCACTTGAGACTATGCTATCTCTTTAGCACTTGACTAAAGTGAAATTCAATACACTCTAGCTATATTCAGACAACATTAGGTGTAGCCTAAGGCTATGCAATTATCTTTTTTCTTCGACCTCGATCAAAACAGCTGCAACTTAGACCATCCCACGACTTTTTTCAGACTCTATGGTGGTTACTTTTAGCTCGGCCTTGAAGACGTAATCGCTATTCGATCATGACCCACTCCTTAGCGCTGATGGAAAGCAGTTGTATACGTCGCATCGTGAAAGACATATGGACTATTTCTACTACTGCTTCTTGTCTAATGTATACCTGAATCCAAAATAGTATTCTCGACCTCTTGTTGGTCCCCATACTGAGGAGATATCAAAAAACTGACCAAATGGATCATCGGCTGACCTAATAGGGTTGAACTGCATAAAACCCAATATGTTTTCACAGCCAAGGTACAGCTCCCAGTTCCCGACTTTATAGGTCACTTGAGCATTCAAGTCCCAAAACGGCGTTGAGAATTGATCCACATGATATATCTCCGGTAATTCACTCAAGTTGTCCGGTAAGCGTTGTATGCCATTCCAGTGCGCATTGATGTCAAAGTACCACGGTATTGAGAAAGGTCGGATTGATAGCGTATTGGTTACCCTATGCTTCATGATAAAAGGAAGGGAAACTCTTTCTCCGGTTTCATTGCTGAGTACATCGAGATAATTGTAAATGATTTTCAATTCGAGCCACTGGTCGTATTCAAGCTTTAGGTCCGCCTGGAGGCTGTGTGACCTTACTTGATCGCGGCTGTTGAATATGAAAACAGAAAGCGGATCTCTATCAAAGTCAGGAAAGACTTGATTGATAAAATAAGTGTAAAAGTAATCGACACCGGCATCCATTTCCAACAGTCCCCACCGTCTCGTATAGTTTGCACTTATCCCTGTGTTATAGGCTTCTTCAGGACGAGGATTTTCCAGTACGACCAGGTTCCTGGTGCCCCCTGTGATCTGAGCATATTCCGATAAGAAGTTTACCGTGCGATAACCTTTTCCGGCCGATCCTCTCAGGACAAGGTGTTCATCTGCAATATATCTTACCAACACCCTCGGTGTGTAAAAAGTGCCAAATTCACTGTGCAAGTCGATTCTCATAGCCGTGATGATATTCAGATGATTGTCCATGAGGTTTAATGTATTTTCGGCATATACTCCCGGAACACTTTCAATTCTATGGTATCGCCCTCCATAATCCCTAAACTGCTCCTCAGGTGCAAAGCTTACCAGTTCATCAATGTCAAAATAGCGATAACTGATACCACCTTTGAACATATTATCTTCCCCATAGATAGACTCAAATTGCAAATTGACGTATGCATTATGCATATTGGACTGGTAACGAAGCAACCCAAACCAACTGTCCTGTAAGTGATTTTGATAACTGGTCTGTATTCCAACGCCCTGTCTGCCTGACCATCGATAGTAGTGCTTTGAGATGACATTGACCTGGTTGAGTTGTATAAAATGACCGTAGTCATTTGTCGTGCCGGCATCCTTCATGGGGTCAAATGTCAATGTGCCACCGACCCTTTTTTCGTCAAGGTATTGCACCATATTCATATTGCTATACCCTGTTTGATCCGTATCACCGTACTCAAAGGTTTGATAAAAGCTGCTTCTTCTAATCAAAGGCATATCAATAAACCCATCATCGTTCATATCCATTCTTTCGGATGGCATGACGGTATGAAAAGAGGTGGTGGCTTTTAACTTGTCTCCAATCTCATAAGCCTGATGATAATTGAATTGACGTTCGCCGAAGTTATTGATGTATCCGTTGAGCAATAACGAAGGTGTCGTCTTGTACTTTTTAGTGACGACATTGATTTGTCCTGAGATCGCATCATATCCTTGCAGTACGGAGCTCGTACCTTTCGCAATCATGATTTGATTAATCAATGTGCCTGGATAGTGGCTGATACCAAAAGTGTAGGTATTTCCCATGAACATGGGCATTCCGTCCATGAGAATTTGATTATAAACACCTGATAGCCCTAGTAAGCGTAGCTCCTTACTGTTAGTGACCACATTAGTGGTATTGACCTGCACACTGCCCTCCGTGTTAAAACAACCCGCCAGATCACAGCATGCTGCTTTGGTCAGTTCAATGGCATTTATGGTCTCTACTTTTTGCACACTGTTGGAGATACCGGTACCTTTTGCCCGACCTTTTACAAGAACTTCTTTTATCTCAGTGTTCGGTACTAATCGAAACTGATAATAACCGGGCTCAGATATATAAACTGTATCTGTTCTGAAGCCTATATATGAAATGATCAGACTACCGGCGATAAATTGATCAAACTCCAGTGCAAAGAAACCTTCCTCATTACTAGATAGAGGAGTTTCAGTAGGTGTGAAAAAGACTTGAGCCCCATCTAGAGGTTGACCTTCATCATCATATATATGACCTTCTATTTTTTCTTGTCCAATTAGTACAGATACTCCTGTGAGTAATACTAATAATATAACTATTAATTTTTTCATGTTTAATTGACTTTTGACACGTGATCGTGTCATAATTTAGAATAAGATTGCTCTAATACTCGAAAAAGTCAATTAAACGGGAGGGTGCCAGATATCGGGATTCCAAAAATCTGACAATGTATTTGTAAAAATTGATATACGGTTATTGGAAAATGGCAGTAGTATGGTCCAATGCGCTAAAATGTTGTAAAACGTTACTTTTTGAAACTTAAAACAACAAAACGGATTGGTACAGTCACAGCATGATTTATCATCGTGATCTTCTTCTTTATCATGGTCGCAATGTTTAGCGCTACTGCAACAGTTTGAGCCAGGTGCATCTTCCAGGTCAATACTATAGTTTTTAACGATGTGAATTGGATCTACGAGGGGAGTTATGATAGTTGTCGTTTCTTTCTTGCAGCAACTGTTCGCTTTGTCACTTGCTGCAAAGGTCGTTTGAATACAACTCAGCATCAACATATAAACGGCTAATATGAAAGAAACGGCCTTCAACGTAAATGTCTTGCTTTTTTGAAAGATCAAATATAGTCCAAAAGTCAATTTAAAAAAAGAAGGTAGATGGTGTTTAACAGAATTTAACACGACCTACCTTCACAATAGCCTATTTTATCAATTCCTGTTACCCACGTATGATGTCACTCATAAACAGGAAAGTTTAAATTTATCTTTTCCATGGCATACC
>SLDF01000302.1 GCA_007125435.1 Saprospiraceae bacterium | reverse complement strand
TTAGTTTAGTTTAACCCGGCCTTTACAATAGATTTTTCTATTACGGCTTAAAGTTGTGTTCCAGATAGTGAGGGGGGATAGGTAGTCTATTAGTTGTAACTATGCCTCAATCAGGAAGTTACTAATTTTATCACTATTTACACCCTCGCTGTGAAACTTTATTGTTCAGTCCGGGTCAAAAACCACGAAAGTCGAGGGAGTTGAGATAAGTAATTCTCAGCTCCTTCTTATTTTTGTCTGATCTACATATCTAAGCCTAAACAATGAGGTGTAAACTTTTAGGTCGCTGTAGCTCAAGTTTAATTCGCTTCCCTAAAGTCTATAGCAGACCTTCTGCTGATTTTTTTTGGTAGCTTTTTAAATATATCCGCTTACGTAAATTAAACTTGAAGGCCTACAGCCTACTTTAAGCATAAGCAGCGGAGAGCACGGAGTGCTAGTAGCGTAAACAGCAAACGGAAGCGATAGCCGACCGTTTACCTAAACAGCCGGAGTGAGGCGAATGCTGAACTCAGGCGTAAACAAAATACATCTGACTAGCAGCTTGTAGCTTGTAGCTTGAGGCTAAAAACTCTCTACCGCGTGAGGGATAGAAGCGATATGAGGGACTGACGAATGGAAAGCAGGAACAGCTAGACTGGGGCGACCAGCGGAAGCTACAGAATAGCTAGTGACTGCCCATGAGACAGTCAGGAATACAAGCGTATAGCCCGGCCCGCAGGGACACGCCCACACCACACAAAATAAAATACACATGATCAAGAAAGATGTTGATGTAAAATAAATAGTGCTCTTATAGATGTCTTTGATGTACTTTGGGGATGAAATATTTAACTTATCAAGTGTCTAATAGTCAGCAGATTTCCGTAACCTTGCGGCAAATTTTAAAGAAAGTATTATGGCAGGCCAGGAAGATTTGTTTAAAAAAATCATTTCGCATTCTAAAGAATATGGATTCATCTACCCATCGAGTGAGATATATGATGGTCTCAGCGCGGTGTACGACTATGGTGTGTATGGTGTGGAACTGAAAAACAACATCAAACAATACTGGTGGAAAGCCATGACGCAGATGCATGAAAATATAGTCGGTATAGACTCTGCTATTTTTATGCATCCTAAAATCTGGAAAGCTTCGGGGCACGTAGATGCCTTTAACGATCCCTTGATCGACAATAAAGACTCCAAAAACCGATACAGAGCTGATCAGCTGGTGGAAGGCTACATGGAGAAACTCGAAGAAAAAGCTAATAAAGAAGTGAAGAAGGCTGCGAAGCGCTTTGGCGAGGACTTCGACGAGGCGATGTACAGAGAGACGAACCCTAGAGTGGTTAGGTATACGGAACAAAAGAATGAAATTGCCGGCAGATTAGCTTCTCTATTGACCGAAGGCGACCTGGAAGGATTAAAGGCATTAATAGAGGAGCTGGAAATCGCTTGTCCGGCTAGTGGGTCAAGAAACTGGACGGACGTGAGACAGTTCAACCTCATGTTTAGCACTCAGCTAGGTGTGATTGGCGGTGAAGAGAGTAAACTATACCTCAGACCTGAGACAGCGCAGGGCATCTTTGTAAATTTTCTAAATGTCCAAAAGACTTCTCGTCAGAAACTGCCTTTTGGTATTGCCCAGATAGGAAAGGCTTTTAGAAATGAGATCGTAGCGCGGCAATTCATCTTCAGAATGCGCGAATTTGAACAGATGGAGATGCAGTTTTTCGTGCCTCCCGGAACTGAAATGGAATGGTATGATTACTGGAAAGTGGAGCGCATGAAATGGCACAAAGCCCTTGGCACTCCTGAGGACAAATTGAGGTTTCATGACCACGATAATCTCGCTCATTATGCTAACGCTGCTGTGGATGTTGAATTTGAATTTCCGTTTGGCTTTAGAGAACTAGAAGGGATTCACTCCAGAACAGACTTTGACCTAAGGCAGCATCAGGAATTGTCCGGCAAGAAGCTGATGTACTTTGACCCTGAGCGCAATGAGAGTTACATTCCTTTCGTCGTAGAGACGTCCATCGGCTGTGATCGCATGTTTTTATCTGTACTATCGCAAGCTTATACAGAAGAAGCGGTGAGCGATGGCAAGGGTGGTAGTTCTGAGCGTACAGTGCTGAAGATACCAGCGCCACTCGCTCCTGTGAAGTGTGCCATACTGCCGTTGGTCAAGAACAAGGAAGAGTTGACTGAAAAGGCTAAAACGATATTTAACAACCTCAAGTTTGCTTTCGCTTGCCAATATGATGACAAAGATGCTATCGGCAGAAGATATCGTCGACAAGATGCCATCGGTACGCCTTATTGTGTCACTGTTGATTTTGAGTCACTTGACGACCAATGTGTTACGATCAGGGAACGCGACAGTCTTATACAGGAAAGAGTACCGATATCAGAAGTAGAAGGCATCATTGCAAAGAGAGTAGATATGAGGACTTTGCTAAATTCATAGTGCAAGGACCACTAGCGAGATGCTTGCTTACGTGGCTACCAAAACTTGCTTAGGTAGATGGCGCCACCGCTAACCGGAGGTTTTGCGTCTCTAGGCAGAAAGTTCGGCAACTCCCAATACCTAAGACAAGCAGCATGCGCTATCATGACGGCTTCTTTGAAATCAATGATCTGGTCTGAAGGTGTATGTACTTCTAGGAATAGTGATGATCGGATCAGGGACAATAGGAATGAATTGTGAACCCCACCACCAGAAATCAAAAGCCTCAGGTTATCCTTTTTGAGCTTACCTTTAATATCAGCGCAAGACTGATGAATAATATCAGTGACGAATTGCTGAGCTGTTCGCATCTTATCCGCTGTATCGTATGCATTGAAATCGTTCAAGACAGGTATTATTTGATCTCGTATCCAGCTGTTGTCTAGAGACTTTTCTGCCTCTCCCCTTTCAAAATACCTATTACTATACCACGCTTTCAACAAATCTGAGCGGATGATGCCTTCTGCACCCATCTGTCCGCCGTCATCATATGGCTTAGACTCCAGTCCGGCGATATGGTTCAAGAGTTGGTTACATGGGCCTATATCGTAGCTTCCCAATAATGCACCTTGATCAAAGTAGGATATATTGCAAATGCCACCAAGGTTTAAGTAAGCATCGTATCCGGGCCACAAATACTTCTCTGATATTGAAACCATAGGTGCTCCAGCTCTACCGACTGCTATATCATTGACCCTAAAATCAACAACAACGGAACGTTGAAGACTCTCTGCAAGCACTGCACCATGACCGAGCTGAAAACTAAAACCACGCTTGGGATAATGATAAACAGTATGGCCATGAAAGCCCACCAAATCTACCCCATCTGTAAACGGTCGGAGCTTCTCAGCACTCCATCTGGCAAAGTCTACATTTAGGGTCAGTAAATCCTGAGCTTCACTAACCTGACTTCTGCTAATGGCATTTCTGACATGTTCATCGTAGTCAATGATTTGAGTTTGTTCCAATGACCAATCTGCAAGTGCATCTCCCTCTTCATTTAGCAAAAACTTCACTTTTGCTAAGTCCAAGCCATCCATTGAACTTCCGGCCATTATGCCCAACACAGTCATCTCACGCTTTCCCATATAAAACAATGGTCAGGTCACCCTCTAAGTGACTCTATATATTGAGCGACATCTGCGATTTGGTCTTCTGATATGACCTTGCCAAAAGCAGTCATGGTATTTCTTCCATTTGTGATCACTTCGATGCGCTCGTCGAGGCTCAATGTTGATTCTTTGAGATTGTGTGCGCCATTGGCCCCCATGGTGCCGTTGTATCCATGACAGGTTATACAGTAGTTGTTATACACCTTTTGTCCAGGATGACGTTCTTCTGCGACTTCAGCAGATGATGATTTATCTTCGTCACCACTACTTCCACAAGCTAAGATCCAAAAGAGGGACAAAAGCAAAACAATTATGACGTTTTTTGTACTCAATATATTCATTATATGTGATTTATATATGTTATTATTAGCCGAAGTGACAAACAGGCATTATCTTAATTTTAGTAGAATTCACCATAAAGGTAAAGGCCATGCCTGTCTGATACAAATGTAATATCTAATTTTATCTTTTTGTTGCTTTACCCTTTTAATCAAGATAATCCGGGCGCAAATTCATCGTATATAGGGGTCGCACCATGACAACCTGCTACCCAGGCACCGACTTTTGTTGCAAGTGACAAAGATGCTTCTAAGTTTTTGCCCACCATGTCTGATGCAATAAACCCCGCCAGAAAACCATCTCCTGCACCTACCGTATCCACCACATCTATAGAAATAGGATTTGCTTCCACCATTAGACCATCTCTCCAACATATGGCACCGTCCGCTCCTCTGGTCATCAATATGGTTGAGAGACTGTACTTTTCCACGAGTCTATTAAACTGTTCGCTTAGGCTGCCGCCCAAATCAATCTTCTTAGCCAGGTAATCCATTTCCTCTTCATTTATTTTGAGACAATGAGCCATATGCAGTAATTGGCCCAAAGTCGTCCAATTGACATGAGGAAACCTGAGATTGATATCCAAGATATTGAGACTACTCATAGCCGCATACTTAAGAAGCGATTGAAAACTTACCTCCGATCGCGATGCCAGACTGCCATATACAAGGACAGGCAATGCAGATGTCGGTTTTTCATATTGAATATTGTCCCATGCAGATGGCTTGACAATTTCATATTCAGCAATGCCTTCATTGTCCAGGCCAACCAATACTTTTCCTGTTGGCCATTCATCATCTCTCTGTATATAATCTGTCGGTATTTGGACTTTTGACAAAAAGTCTAATAACTGTTTGCCAGCTTCATCCCGACCTAGTCTTGAAACCAATGTAGACCGGATACCCAATTGGTTTAAGTGATAACAGACATTCATCGGCGCTCCACCCGGCATTTTTCCATCTGGGAATACATCCCAAAGTACCTCTCCATAGCAGACTACTTTACTTTCCATTGAGGTCTAGGCTTTTTGTAGCATGATTTGTTCTATCTCCTCCAGACTCTTCCCTTTAGTTTCCGGCATCCACTTCCATACAAACAGCAATTGCAACACCATCATCATAGCGAAAACCAAGAACACCAATCCTCCACCCAGCCATGAAGAAAGCATAGGAAAAGTCGCTGCTATCACCGCTGCCAATACCCAGTGCGTACCACAACCCCATGATTGTCCAAGTCCTCGAACTTCATTAGGAAATACTTCTGAGATGAATACCCAGATCACAGCGCCTTGACCTACAGCATGCGAAGCAATGAATACAAACAGCCATATCGGCACCATATATCCATCGAATGCCTCGTAGAAAAAGGCATACGATACAATCGATAAAGACACAATATAGCCTACAGAGCCTACATACATCAAAAAACGACGCCCCAGCCTATCGATCAGCATCATGCCGACAATCGTGAACACCAAGTTGATGACACCTATACCTACTGATGACAACATAGATGAGGAATCTGCCATACCCGCCAGCTTAAATATCCGCGGTGAGTAATAAATCACAGCATTGATACCAGATACCTGATTGAAGAATGCTATCAAAAAAGCCAGAATAAGCGGCCACCTATAAGCACCGGAGAAAAAAACCTTCAACCCTACCGCTTCTTTGATGGTATCACTTGACTTGATCGCTTCGAATGTCGCCTCTGCCTGAGCGGGGTCTATCCTTTTTAAGACCTGCAGTGCTTCGTCATCCTTACCGGCCTTTGTGATGAGCCACCGAGGACTCCTGGGAACAGTAAAAATTAATGTCGAAAACAAAACGGCAGGTAAAACCTCCACGCCCAGCATGATACGCCATGTCTGTTCGCCCATATCCCCTATCCAGTAATTAGAAAAATATGCTGCTAAAATACCCACGACAAGGTTAAACTGGAACAATGCGGTCAGTCTCCCTCTAAGCAATGCAGGTGAAATTTCACTGATGTACATCGGCGCTACGACCGAAGAAGCACCTACACCCAATCCACCCACAAATCTAAAGATCATCAAACTGACTACTTCCGGTGCCATTGCCGAACCCACCGCTGATACCAGATATAAAAACGCAATCCAAATCAACAGCTTTTTCCGTCCCAGGATATCGGCTATCTTTCCCGCCCCGAGAGCGCCAACTACAGTACCATAGAGTCCCACGGCCACTATCTGACCTATGAGGACATCACTAAGGCCCCATACTTGCTGAATTCTCTGCTCTGCACCTGATATCACAGCCGTATCAAAACCAAATAAAAATCCACCCAATGACACGACAATGGACCAATAAATCACTTTAGAAGTTGACGACATACGTAGTTGATTTCGGTAAAGATATCATTCTAGTTGAAAATTGGCAGGCATATTTTTCCATTTCTGATAATTCGTTATTGATCAGGTTGGTTTGGGCGTGTCCCTCCGGGCCGGGCTATCCGCTTGTATTCCTGGCTGTCTCATGGGCAGTCACTAGCTGCTCTGTGGCTTTAGTTTTGCTGAAAGCCAACAAGAATAAACTTAATTCAGTTTACTAATTTCATTTTAGTAGATGCTGAGCCGAGGGCGGCTCAGTTCCTTTATTTAGGATAGCGATTTTGATCAAGACTTGAAGAAGCTGAGCCAGGGGCGGCTCAGTTCCCTCATTATCAGATTGACGTTTAGTCAATCTGATTGCTACGCAC
>SLDF01000358.1 GCA_007125435.1 Saprospiraceae bacterium | reverse complement strand
TCTTCATGAGACCTCACTATCCCCAGAAAGAAATATGTGCTTCTCTTTTTGATGTATTAAAACTCTTATACTAAGTATTATTTGCAATGAATACACGGTTTATCCAGCGCAACCTACAGTTATTCGTTCTACATATTTTTTAGACTATTGGTTATATCGACCTGGTTTATGAACAGCAGCACTACACCACTATAGCTTACTTATAATATTGTGCTGTCTTTATTTACGTCGATATTGGATTTACTCTTATTTGGCCGCCTACTGCTTTTAAGACTTTCATTACTGTCGAAAATTGAGGCTTTGCCCCGTCCGAAAATGCTTTGTACAAACTCGGTCTGCTCATCCCTGTCTCCTCGGCTATTTTAGTCATTCCGATGGCTTTTGCGACATGTCCTATGGCGACAATCACATCATCGTTATCACCTTCTTCCAAAACGGAATTCAGGTATTCGGCAATCATTTCTTTGCTATCCAAATAATCTGCGATATCAAATTTTGAAGTTCCCATTATTTACTTTTTAATTTCATCCAAATCTCTTTTGCTTTTTCGATATCCCTTTCTTGAGTCGATTTATCTCCACCAATTAGCAGAATTATAATTTTTACATCTGTTTCTTTGATGTAAATTCTGTAGCCTTTTGCATAATTTATTTTCAGTTCTTTGATTCCATTACCAATCGGTTTGAAATCTCCAAAATGTTCTTCATTCTCAAGCTTTTGGATCCTAAATAATATTTTAGCTTTTGCTCTTAGATCTTTTAACTTTCTAAACCACTTGTCAAATTCAGCCGTTTTTTCAATAAAGTACATGCCGTTAATTTGTATCCAATTGGATACAAATATAGAGATAACTGTTTTATTATGAAAGATTTTGTTCTGCTTTTTTAGGTGTTTCAAAATGCAGCACAACTCAACTACTCACTCATGTCTAATCAAAATTTTGCACAATCTGCACAGTTTCGCCATTGTTCATACTGAAGAAAGGTCTTACTACAGCTTGTACATGTATAGCAGATACATATCGCACTTCGTAAATTCTTATAGTGATTACGAATTTTACCAAATGAAACTTTCTGTAAACCGTATTCATGAGGCCAGACCAATCACCTTTACAACGCTCAATCTCTGACCTCTACTGCTTCTCTCTTAAATTTCTTCTAGGTCGCTTTCGAGGAGGTCGTTTTTTTCGAGGGTGGTGGTTTTGTGGTTGGGGAGGGTCATGACGTGGAGGTGTCGCTTCTCATAGGGGTAGATGTGCTCTGTACCTTCGCTGATCATCTCTATGCTCACGAATCCCTGACCGATGGCGTCTATGGTGCGATGGTCACCGTAAAAGCCGAGGCCGTAGGCGACTTGCTGTCCGGCCAGGAAGGCTGTGCGCGCTTTGTCGAGGTGCTCTTTGAGGCCTTGCTTCCTGTAGCTGGGGTGGATGACAAGCTTGGAGAAGTAGATGAAGGGGCCATCCGGATAGAGGTGCCTGTTCATAAGTGGGTAGTAGGGCAACTCTGACAGGTCGTGTAGGAGAGTCACCCTGTTGGCGGCGATAATCTCTCCTGATAGATTGAGCGATACAAAGTGTGTACTCTGAAAATCCAAGACATCGGCATTATCTGCGGTGGATCGCAAATCGTTTTTGCTGTGCATTTGCCAGCACAGATGTCTCAGCGCCAATATCTCCGGCAGCCTGTTGAAATCTGTCAGCTCTGTGGGAGTCGTGTACGGTAGCATTATATTAATCTTTGATTTAGAACTGATTAAAATATTGATAATTGACTATGAGCGCACTTCATTTTGTCGCTTTGGGCATCACCCTCCACTGCGTTACGGGTCGCTACGTTACAGGGCTCCCTGAACGGTCGGCCTCTGCTTCATTTTCATTACGCAGAGTCTGACTCCTGTCGTCGCCACCCTTTCACATCGCTGATGCAAGACCAGAGAAAACGACATTTTGAAGTACACCCTATGACTCTCCTCCTACAATGCAGTGATCGTCTATCTTTCAGCCGACAAAAATAACTCTGGAAATGACATTTCAAAGTTAATTTTTGATGAATTTTTCATTGATTTTTTCGGGTTGATTTGCGGTTACTTTGCAGTGTATTTTTGTGCATTTGGATATTGCCCATCAAGCCTACGACGACGGTAAAGTGCAATTTCGGCAGGTCTTGTAAAGGACGACTGGAAGAAGCGAATTGGCACCATATCTTTTGCACACTGTCACCCTTCTGTCTCCCTTCCATTTTCACTTGATGTAGATAAACCTGTTTGGCAGCAGATAATTCATTGATGTTTCATAACTTTATGGTCTCAAAACAAGGGATAGAATGCTGAGAATTCTCGAAAAGGTTGCATTGGTTTTAATGACTGTATTGGCCTGTAGTGGCATGGTACGAGGTCAGTTTACCGATGATTTTAGTGATCCGGATATCGGTAATCGGTGGACAGGGCAGGTGGCTAACTTCACAGTGACCTCAGCTGGCGAACTTCGTCTGAATGCTCCAGGAGCCGGCAACTCGTACATCAGCCGACCCTACGTGGTGGCGGACTCTATGAGATGGGAGGCATATGTCCGATTGGAGTTTGCCCCGTCCGGGTCTAATAGGATGCGGCTATGGCTGCTCTCAGACAATGCTGAGCTGGACACCGGTGATGGCTACTATCTCGAAGTGGGCGAGTCCGGCAACAGTGATGCCCTACGACTTTTTAAGAAGACCGGCAACCAGCGCACTGAGATCGCCAATGGTACGGTAGGCGCTATGACCGATGCCAATGCCATAGCCAGAATACAAGTGAGCCTTGATGGCGATAAGAACTGGTCATTGGCCGCCGATTACTCCGGTAACAGCATATTCAATTTGGAATTCATCACGCCTGATGATGACTTTGACTTCTACGCTCAAGAGGTGTACTTTGGTGTGCACTGCTTTTATACGGCGACCAGGGTTGATTTGTTTTACTTTGACGATATACGCGTGGATGAATTGGAGCCGGACACAATACCGCCATTGCTTACAGGCGTCGATGTCGTCTCCAATCGTCTGGTCAGATTGAGCTTCAATAAGGCCCTTAGCACGGCTTCGCTGGATGAGAATAACTTCAGCTTATCGCCTGATGCCGGAGATGTGAGTGTGGACTTTTTTGAAGACAATTCGTCGGTACTGGAGCTTAATTTTGCATCGTCTTTTACCAGTCAGCAAACATACGATCTCAGCATCATTGGTGTCAGAGATCTGAGCAGTAATGTCATCCGTGATACAAGTGTGCAGTTTACCTTTTATATATTTGAGATACCCGACCCCTATGATGTCCTCATCACTGAGCTGATGGCCAGACCCAGCCCGCCACTCGGCTTACCGGCTGAGGAATACTACGAGCTGTACAATCGATCAGATAAAGTGATCAACCTCGAAGACTTGCAATTATTGGACGGTTCGACGGTCAGGCTCTTTGACAATGCTATACTACTACCTGACGAGTTTATCATCGTATGTAGTCGGGCGAACCGACCACTGTTCGAATCCTTTGGTAAGGTGGCGACTATGGTGTCCTTTCCATCGATTACCATCTCAGGCAAGGCTTTTGTGCTACAGGACAGGATGGGTAATACCATTGACTATGTGAAATATGACGAGACCTTCTACAGAGATAATGTCAAGCGCAATGGTGGATATGCCCTGGAGCTGATCAATCCTGAAACACCATGTCGTCTAAAAGACAACTGGATAGGCAGCGATGACGTCCGAGGTGGCACACCGGGCAAGGTCAACTCCGTATGGGCGCCTGAGCAAGAGACCACCTCACCGCAAATGCTCAATGCCTACCCTACCGAAGATAATGAGATCCAACTTACCTTTAGCCGTAAGATGGACCCCATCACGACCGGTATGCAGGATGCGTTTATGTTTAGCCCGGAGCTGAACATTGAGCAGTCAAGGATCAATCCCACTAATCCACTCGAAGTGACAGTGACGACCAGTGAGCCCCTAAGCCGTGGAGTGACCTACACCATCACAGCTGAGGCCGTAGACGACTGTCTGGGCTTTCCCTACCCCACTGAACTGGACATCATCGTAGGACTGCCTGAGGAAGCTGAGCCATTGGACCTTATTATTAATGAAGTATTGTTTCAGCCGGAGACGGGCGGGAGTCGATTTGTAGAAGTGTACAATAGGTCAGATAAAATACTGGATGCTTACCCACTCATACTGGCAGACTTTACGGGCAATACACCTGCGGGATTCAGGACAGAGCAAGAGCAATTGATCTTTCCGGGGCAGTATGTTGCCTTTACCGGTAATGTGCCCTATATCATGGAGCGGTACAATCCACCGCTACCGGTCACCATATTAGAGGCCAGAATCCCTACCCTCAATGACAGAGAAGGCAATATTACCGTCTACACATTAGATGCAGAAGGATCTGTCATCATAGATGAGCTCGACTACAGCAGAGACTTTCACTATGCCCTATTGCGTGACAGACGAGGCGTATCCATAGAGCGGATCAACCCCGAGCGCCCTACACAGGACGCTAACAACTGGCACAGTGCCGCAGAGAATGTCGGCTATGCCACACCAGGCTATGTCAACTCCCAGTTCAGACTACCGGAGACTATGAGTGACGACAGGGTCTTTTTTGAAGACAAGTTTTTCTCTCCCAATGGCGATGGCGATCGAGACTTCTTGCAGATCAATTATGAACTTGACAGACCCGGCTATGTCGCCAATGTCAGGGTATTCGACGCAGAGGGGCGCATGGTGCGAGACCTCGTCAAAGGAGAATTGCTTCCGAGTTCAGGACAAATTTTATGGGATGGTACCAATCAGACCGGTATGGTCAGCAGGATGGGTATTTATATCGTCCTGGCCGAGTTAGTAGAGCCTAATGGCGACGTCATCATTTTTAAACAGGATTGCGTTCTTGGCGGTTTATAGACCTAATAAACCCACTGCAGACAAAACCATATAACCTTATGCCTTTTAACCTTGAAGCATTTGAACAGAATGCATGGAGAATGCTGGTCCGGGGATCGGTAGATAAGAAACACGCCTTCAACCTCGTACAGATCGGCACCATCGGCGCTGGTGGTACACCACAGATCAGGACCGTTGTACTGAGAAAAGTTGATATCGATTCCAGAACTATTGCCTTTCACACTGATATCCGATCTCAAAAGATAGTGGGAATGGATAAACCAATTGCCATTCACACCTATGATACGAGACACCTCCTACAGGTAAGGATGCAAGGCATACCTATACTCCACCACATGGACGACAAAGCGACTCAGCTCTACAATCAACTGCACGATGGGGCTGCTGAATTGTACCTGAGCAGCGTAGAGCCGGGGAAAGTTATTTCCGCTCCTGATGCCCCTATTGGTAGATTAGACCGATCGGAGGGCTTAGCCAACTTTTGCTGGATTGATGTTCAGATTACAGATATGGAAGTACTCCAACTCGGCGAGACCCACCAACGGGCGCACTTTACATATGGCAGTGGAGCGTCTAAAACATGGATCAAAGCTTAGCCGAGAGCATACAATCTACACCCGGCTAAGCCTATCCAGAATAATTTACAATGCCGCTTTGATAGCAGATTCCAGATCGCGCGGATTGACAGAGGCGATCTTACCCTCTCTATCTATCAAAAACGTTCTGGGGATAGAATTCACGCCGTATTCCTGAGCGGCGACAGAATTCCATTTTCTCAAGTCACTCACGTGGTAGTCCCACGTCAGGTTATCTTTTTTGATGGCATCTACCCAGCGTCTTTTTTGGTCCGCCATTTGAGCTTCCAGCCTCTGGGCATCACCGCCGATTCTAGCTTTAGTATTGTCATCGAGGCCGTCCAGCGACACACTGTACACAGTGAATCCCTGATTTTTGTACTTATTGTAAAGAGCGACCACTTTGGGATTAGCGCGACGACAAGGACCACACCACGCCGCCCAAAAATCTAGCAATACGACCTTCCCTCTCAGATCTGACAGTTTGTACGTCTTGCCATTGGGGTCAGGTAGAGTTATTTCCGGTGCTTCCTCTCCTACTTTTATTTTTTGACTGGCTTGCTGCTGAGCTATCTGCTGCTCAAACTGAGAGATAACCTGACTGTATAATTCATTATAATCACTATCCGGGTGCTCTCGCACGTAGCGCTCATAGGCCTTCTTGATCAAATCCATAGTCTCAGGCGCCGGTCCTGCACCTTGTAGAGCAAGTTGCATGCCAAGCTGAGCTGTAGAAGCCTCCTTGACCAACTGCGGCACCTCATCGGGTGATATTCTCTTTTCGATGATGCCATTGAGTGTATTAGCGTATTCAGCGCCCACCTTAGACCCCTGAATGTCATAGGCAAACTGATCCATCGTATTCAGATTCCCCTTGAACTCCACCTTACCCTCAGTGCCGTCAAAAAGAAGCATAGCACCCTTTTGACCAATTTTTAGCCTGTACACACCCGGTTCTATACCCTCTTCCACACTCAGTGTGAATGTTCCGTCACCTTCGATCGTCGTTTTCGCTTGTTCGACCTGCTGATTTTGACCGGTGATATGATCTAGCGATACTTGTAGCCCTGCGGCATTTCCTATCTCGCCCTTCATCTCAAATCCTTTACTGCCCATCCCACCTTCACAGGCAACGAACGCCATGGTCACCACGGCCAAGCATA
>SLDF01000163.1 GCA_007125435.1 Saprospiraceae bacterium | reverse complement strand
TTTATTAAGATAAAGTGATGCCGAGCCAGAGGCGGCTCGGTTCCTTCATTATCAGATTGACAAAGCATTCTTAGTATTGGGTTCAAATCAGGGTTTAGTCGATGCTGAGCCAGGGGCGGCTCAGTTCCCTCATTATCAGATTGACGTTTAGTCAATCTGATTGCTACGCACCATTCGGTCATGCACCATTCAGTCATCCTCACGCAGAATATAGTATTTAGCTGCAAGTTTCAAGCTGCAAGCTGCTAGTTAGGTGTATTTTGTATATCAGTCGCGTAGATAGGGCCTTTGCTTTATCTTGGCAAATCTTCTAAATCAAAATTCTTTTCCCTACAGCTCGCTTCAGAAATAATTAGAGGTTGCCAAGAATACAAACCTACTTTATCCTGTTAGGAGATAAATTGTTTGTTTTTTGTCATTATTGCCGTCATTTTGTCCTTAGGATCCACAACAATTATAGCTTTTATTTGCTTTTTAATATATTTGAGGTAGACTATTAGTACAGGTTTTTCAATTTCACACAACCACATTTACAAATGACATTCAATTTTAATTTTCGACTGCAGTTTATTCTGCTAATGATCGCTCTTTTTTCATTTCAGGCTTTTGCCCAGGAACAAGCCAGAGTGGCTCCTGACAAAAGACAAGAACTTTATAAATTGGCCGCACTGTGGGAAGATGAGTTTCTGATAAAGAAGCAAGAAGCAGAGGATGAAGCACTTAAGAGAGGTTGGCCCATCCGTACAGAATTGGAAGATGGTACCATTTATGAATTAATAGGCATAGAAAATGGGCTTCCAGAGTATCGTATTACCAACAATGCTGGCGCTGCACAAAGTACTTCAGCAGATCAGCTTCACCCCGGCGCCAATTCTATCTATGCGCTCTCCGGTAAAGGTATGATCATTGGTGAATGGGATGGTGGAGCTACATTGCTCTCGCACCAAGAGTTTGGTGGTAGGGCTATCCAGCGTGACGGCGCTACATCTATAAGCAACCATGCAACACATGTGGCAGGCACTCTAATAGGAGGTGGTGCCAGACCTGACGCTAAAGGTATGGCACCTGACGCCATTCTTTGGACTCACGATTGGAATAATGACAATGCTCAGATGGCCGCAGCAGCAGCGGAGGGGCTTTTGATTTCCAACCACTCATATGGCTCTATCACAGGATGGGCAAGGGGAGATTGGGCAGAAGGTTCCAGCAACTCCTGGCATTGGTGGGGAGATGTCAATGTGAGTACAGAAGAAGACTTTAGATTTGGGTTTTATAATAATAAAGCTAGACAATGGGACCAGATAGCTTATAATGCACCGTACTATCTTATCGTCAAGTCGGCGGGTAATGATAGAAATGATGTCGGAGCGACCAATCACTTTGTGAGTATCAATAATTCATGGGAGGCATCTACTGACTTCCGACAAAGAGACGGAGGTCAGGACGGTTATGACTGCATCCCCACATATGGTAATTCAAAAAACATTCTTACAGTAGGTGCAGTGACAAAGATTCCCGGAGGCTGGAACAGTCCTTCAGACGTTAATATGAGTTCATTTAGCGGTTGGGGGCCGACAGACGATGGACGTATTAAGCCGGATATCGTTGGAGCAGGCGTTGGTTTGTTATCTGCCAGCTCAGGGGGAGACGACCAGTATGCTTCACTCAGTGGCACATCCATGAGTGGCCCTAATGTAGCAGGATCGCTTTTATTACTGCAGGAGTTACACAGAGATCTCTTTGGTGAGTTTATGTTGTCTTCTACTTTGAAAGGCTTAGCCATTCACACAGCTGATCAGGCAGGTCCTGATGAAGGTCCTGACTATAGCCATGGATGGGGCATGCTTAATGTAAAGACAGCTGCAGATGTTTTATCTGACCCCTTAGCACATCAGATTCGTGAACTCACATTAGTCGATGGAGCGACTTATGAAACCACGCTATCTATTGTCGAAGATATGCCTGTTAAAATCACACTCTGTTGGACGGATCCCGAGGGTCAAGTAGGTCCTGCTGCGCTTAATGATCGCACACCTAAGCTGGTTAACGACCTAGATGTGAGGTTAATATCTGTTGATGACTCGTCTCGGGTGTTTTTTCCATATCTTCTTAATCCTGATGAACCTGCAGCTCCCGCAACTAAAGGGGATAATATTGTAGATAATGTAGAAGTCATCAATGTCGGCGAACTACCCGCCGGAGAGTATATGGTTGTGGTGTCCCATAAGGGAAGCCTTCGCGATGGTACACAAGATTTTTCTCTGATCATCAGCTCATCTGCTCCGGATTGCGGACTTGAGCTCAATGATTTAGTAGTGGACCAAATTCCATGTGCCAATACTATTTTGGATAGTCTTATATTGATGGCGGGTGTTGGCTCGGAGGGTCTAATGTTTAGTGAAGATGGTATCGACTTTCAAGAATCAGAAGTGTTCTACGATGTAGAAACCGGATTTAGAATTTTTTATATAAAAAATGAAGATGGCTGTGTCACTACACAGAGGGTAAATATCATTCCTCCTCAACCTTTGGAAATTGAGGTTAATGAATCATTTGTATTCTCAACTTATACCGGCGATGGATTCGACGATAATTTACAATTTAGCGCATCTACCGGATCTTCATGGGGTGGGGCATTGCCTGAGGACCTGGTAATAGCCAGATTAGTAGGCGTTGATGATGGATCAGGTGGCTTATTAGGTTGTTCAGAGGCCATCAATACGGATGAGCTAGAAGGTAATATTGCTGTAGTCAGAAGAGGATCTTGTGAGTTTGGTACTAAAGCTTTATTGGCTGAGCAGGCAGGTGCTATTGCTGTTCTTATTGTAAATAATACAGGTGGCCTCATCAATATGGGAGGCGGTGCAAGCGGAGGTAGCGTTACAATTCCAGCGATTATGATAAATCAAGATGCTGGTGAAGCACTTATTAATAGAATGGAATCAGAAACAGTCTTATTTGGAATGGGTAATGTTTCTCCAATCAGACAAGAGTCTTGTCCGGGTAGTGATGATGGGTCTATTTTTATCAGTATCAAAGGCGGCGTAGGACCCTACAACATTGAATGGGAGGATGGATCCAGTAGTTTACTTCTAGATAGCCTGGCTGCTGGTGTGTATAATTTGACAATTACAGATGCTAACAATTGCAAGGCCACTGAGTCCATTGAGTTAGAGCCAAGAGAAGAGCCAAATATTGTTTTATCAGTTAGAGATGAGTCCTGTGCCGAGAGCAGTGACGGAAGGGTAAGAATTGTGAATGCATTTCAATTAAATGGGTATGAATTTATTTACAGTGATGGATCTACAGGCAGTAGACTCGAAGATCTGATTCCCGGAGATTATTCCCTTACAGCAATATCACCTGAAGGGTGTGAATTTGTTCGAGACTTTACCATCGAAGCCGGAGTAGAATTAGCAGCGCCGGAAATAATTGGCTCTAATGAGTATATACCCTTAGTGCCTACAACGTTTAGAGCTGAAACAGTTCAGGATGTTGAATTCTCCTGGGGTGTTGTAGGTGGAGAAATCATAGAGGGACAAAACGAGGATGAAGTTATTATCATCTTCGATGAAATAGAAACCGAGGCCATCGTTTCCCTGACCATTAATAAAGAGGATTGCAACAAAAGGGTTGAGAAAGAAGTATTTGCAACTACAAGTTCTGCTCAAGCTATTGACCGGGAAAGAGGCTGGGATATATTCCCTAATCCAGCTAAGCATATCCTGTACATTAAGTCAAAGTCTATTCAGCAGATTGACCATATGAATGGGGTGTGGGAGCTAAGAGATGTCCTTGGGCGTCCAGTAGCTGTCAACGAAGTCAATCTTCCTGAATCGACCATTCAGATGGAGATCAGACATTTGACACCCGGCATCTATATGCTGAGCCAAAGAGGAAGTGAACTGCCACCAGCTAAAGTCATTATTGAATAGTGTTAGCTCGTGTAGAGAAAAGCTCATTTAAAGCCGTAATAGATTTTCTAATGCATAATCCGGGTTTAATCGCTTTGGGCATCACCCTCCTCCTGTCGTCGTCGGGTCGCTATGCTTCACAGCTCCCTGAACGGTTGGCCCGGCTTCCACATTCGTTCCATCCGGTCTGGCTCCCTTAGGGTCGCCACTGTTGCGCAGCGCTGATGCATGACCAGAAAAATCAACATTTTGAATTACATCCCTTTCAAGTAGAATTGGGACAGCATAAAAAAAGGCCATTCCTCTCGGAATGACCTCTTGTGAAATTCACCCATTTCACACCCCAATTCAACTCTTTATAGGTTTACAGTTTCATTAATTACCAATGAAACTTCAATGTCAAAATTGTCGTAAATCATGTTGTCACCTAAGCCATCAAAAAACTTGCCTGATCCGTATCTGACATTGTATTTTGTCCTGTCGATAGACATTCTGGCATTAGCAACCAGACCGTCCCCTTGCTTCAATACAGTGGCAGGGAAGGTAATGCTGTGCGTTTGTCCTTTTACCGTGAGGTCACCTGTGATTTCATATTGTCCTTTACCGGTAGTCTTTGAACTCTTGATGACGAAAGTTGATGTTGGATGGCTTTCTACACTGAAGAAATCATCAGACTTTAAGTGTCCTACCAATTTACCTTTACTGTCACCGGATAAGTCATCACAGTCGATAGTTGTCATATCCATTGTGAATTTACCGCCTACAATATCACCATCTTTAAAGTCAATAGTCCCATCTTTTAGCGTTAATGGCCCGTGATGCTTACCTAGCACTTTGTAAGCTCTCCAGGTGATTTCGCTTTTTGATGTGTCAATAGATACCGACTGCTTTTCTATAGGATTGTTAAATGCCAAAGAAATAGCAGCTACTGCGATTAGAGATAGAATCGTGTTTTTCATAAGTTGTTTAATTTAAAGTGTATTTACAATTATTGTTGTTACATCTATTTGGTTAAAAAATATGTTGTTCAATTTGTTGAAAAAAATATCAGTCTCTGATTTTATCAAGATAATCCGATAATAATCCAGCTTCTTTCTCTGTGAGGTTGTTCATAAACTTAGCCGCTTCGTCTAGAGCCTCAGTACTCTCTTTGAGTACATTAAGACCCTCCTCAGTTAATTTGACATTGACCTGCCTGCGATCTTCAGGACATTCAACTCGGCTGATGTAACCCTTACGCCTAAGCTTTTCTACCAATCTGCTGGCATTTGACATCTTGTCTAGCATGCGCTCTGTCAGTAACTTTATCGAAGCCGCTTTTGGATGTTGACCTTTCAAAATCCTCATGATATTGTACTGCTGAGCACTGATATCAAATGGCTTCAAAGTCTTATTTGTGATTCCCGATATATATGAGGCTGTAAACAAAATGTTAATATGCGCCTTATGGCGATTACTCTCAAAAGACTTTTGCTGAATTTCTTTCTCTATAGCCGTCATGATGCAAATATATGTATATACAATTAATGTACCTACAATTAATTAATGATTTAACAAATAATTAATCAAATCCAATCTACACTGAGCACACTTTTCGTCATAGTGTATGCCTTACTAAGATTCGTTTTAAAACGAAGTCTTACACGATATCCTTCCAGGCAATCCATTAAAATATGTTAGCGCAGGATTGTAGGTCAAAATACTTCTATCTAACCCATGAGAAGGGTAACAAGTTCAGTTATTTTGCCGATTGGGTGTACATAAATTGGAAATTTTTTTTCGTCTAATCCTTTGAGGTTATATTTAGAAACGACTATATGTTTGAATCCAAGCTTGGCTGCTTCCTGAATTCTGAGTTCAACTCGGTTGACAGCTCTGATTTCTCCTGAGAGACCAATTTCACCCGCAAAGCACCAGTCCGGGGGAATAGGGGTGTCCTCAAGGGATGAAACAAGAGCTGCAGCAATGGCCAAATCTATGGCAGGGTCCTCTACCCGAATACCGCCGGCTATATTCAGAAATACGTCCTGCTGGATGAAATAGACACCTGCTCTTTTTTCAAGCACTGCCAGTAGCATAGATAGCCTTCTAAGGTCAAACCCTGTGGATGATCGCTGAGATGTCCCATAGACTGCAGCACTGACCAAAGCCTGAACCTCAATGAGCACAGGTCGCAGACCTTCGATAGTAGCGGCTATGGCACTGCCGCTCAAGTCTTCATCTTTTTGACTGATCAATAATTCAGAAGGGTTTTCTACTTGTCTTAAGCCATTGGATTGCATTTCGTAGATGCCCATTTCGTCCGTAGATCCAAAGCGGTTTTTTCTGGTCCTTAGTATCCGATAGATGTGATTTCTGTCTCCTTCGAATTGCAGTACAGTATCTACTATGTGTTCAAGAAGCTTTGGTCCTGCAATATCCCCTTCCTTGTTGATATGTCCTATGATAAAAATGGGGATGCCTGTTTCTTTCGCATATCTTTGGAGCTCTGAGGTAGATTCTCTGACTTGTGAAATGCTCCCCGGACTCGAGTCTATATCGGGAGACTTCATGGTCTGGATAGAGTCAATGACCAGAAGCTCGGGTTGGAGATTATCAGCAGCAGCGAAGATATTGTCCAGGAGTGTCTCGTTGTAGAGATAGCAATTAGAGCTACTCATTTGCATGCGTTCGGCTCGCATTTTAATTTGTTCTTCACTCTCTTCACCAGATACATATAGAACCTTGATCTTATGGGCAAGAGCAATTTGTAGCAATAGAGTTGACTTGCCTATGC
>SLDF01000230.1 GCA_007125435.1 Saprospiraceae bacterium | reverse complement strand
AATTCTCTAAGCTCCAGATGATTTCAGGAGATATTAGATGTAGCCTGGTGATTGAACAAAATCAAGCAAAGCGACTTATTTTGAAGCCATTTGAAGCCGTAATACCCGCCTGCTGCCATCGTCAGGTGGCGGGCAGGGATTTTCTAATGCATAATACGGGTTTAATATAACGAAAAGTTTTTACTAACTTCACATCATGGAGGGTATGGAGCAATTTGACATCCAATTGGAAAACGAGCAGCTTTTTTGGCTAAATATCTGTTTGGCCTTCTTGATGTTTGGTGTCGCCCTCGACATTCGGATTAAAGACTTTAAAGCACTCTACCAACACCCTAAGTCTGTATTAACCGGCATTACAGCTCAGTGGATTTTACTCCCTGCTTTTACATTCTTGCTATTATGGATACTTCGACCATCGCCGGGTATAGCGCTTGGTATGCTCTTAGTGGCTGCTTGTCCTGGAGGCAATATGTCCAATTTTTTAGTTCACCTTTCCGGCAGTAATGCTGCACTATCTGTGACTTTGACTTCTTTGTCTACCAGTGTTGCATTCATTATTACGCCTCTCAACTTTTTGCTTTGGGGCAGTCTCTATCCACCCACAGCTGAGATTATCAAGCGATTCACATTGGATCCCTTGTCCCTACTTTGGATTTTGACCCAGTTAATTCTCATCCCTTTGTTTCTAGGTATGTTATGTAGAGTTTACCTCCCCAAGGTCACGATTGCTATTAGGCCATACATAAAAGTCGTGTCTGTCATTCTATTTCTCGGTATTATAGCCGGTGCAGTGTGGGCCAACATTGACAAGGTCTTTGTCTATCTCAAGCATGTTTTTCTCTTAGTCTTCATACACAATCTTATGGCTTATTTCCTGGGCTACATAGCAGCTAAATCAACCCGGCAAAACATCCGCAATACCAGGACCATAATCATGGAGACAGGCATACAAAACTCAGGACTTGGGCTTATTATCATATTTAACTTTTACGGTGGCATGAGCGCTATGACGTTAGTGGCTGCATGGTGGGGCATATGGCACCTCATCAGTGGATTTTCACTCGCTACATATTGGAGTAAGCGGCCAATTCCAGCTCTTGGGATCACAAATGACCGAATTTAAAAGAGAAGCAGCTGCATCATAAATGTTCTAAACTCAAAAGGGGTATTCTTCGTTTTAGTTGTGTTAGTAAATTCTATCTCTGTTTGAAGTTACGAATTCTGCATATCAAATTATCCATTGCTTACTATCCGCCCTATTGGCTGCGCATATTGGCAACAGCAATCGTTTTTACGATGATGTGCTCAGTTCCGTCATTGGCGCAGTGGGACACCACATACAGGACTCCTATAAAACCCGTAAAAATCCCTTTCGACTATATCAATGATTTTATCGTCATAGATGTAAAAATTCGAGGCTTTCCCCTCAAGTTTATCGTAGATACCGGAGCTGAGAACACCATAATCCTCAAAAAAGATATTGCCGATCTATTCGGTATTGAGTATGCTCGTCGCATCCAGATCATGGGAGCCGATATGTCTGCAGAGCTATATGCACTCAGCCAGATCCAGGTACCCATCATGATCGAAGACAAGTACAGGCTCAAGACCAACCTCATTGTACTTGAAGAGGATTTTCTGGAGCTCGACGGTATAGTAGGCTTACAAGTACATGGCATTCTCGGCGCCAGTGTGCTCAAAAACTTCACTGTAGAGCTGGACTACAGGGCCCAATATATGACATGGCACCAGCCACAAACATACACGCCACCGAGCAAAGGATACGACCGTCTTGACCTCGGTATCCAGAGAAACAAACCGTATATTCAGTCACTCCTCCGATTAAACAGTGGCGACTCTGTCGATGCCAAGCTCCTACTTGACAGTGGCGCCTCCCTGAGCGCCCTACTCTACGCCACTGAGAAAAACCAAATTACCATACCCGAGGAATATGTCTCCGGAAGTCTGGGCATAGGACTTGGGGGTAGCCTCATGGGCTATCTTGGGAGAGTCGACCAGTTGATGTTTGGCGACTACGAATTCAATCAATTGATTTCCAATTTTCAAAAGGTAGAAAACGTCGATTCTATCTTCGTCGAGCAAGAGAAAGACGGTCTCATAGGTAATATCATTCTCAAGCGGTTTGACCTCATCATTGACTATTCTCGCAATGCCCTCTACATCAAGCCCAATCGCAACTTCAAAAAGAAAATACGCTACGATAAAAGCGGGCTGGTTCTGATCAAAGATGGTCCGTATCTCGAAAACGTCAAAGTCCTCAATGTCATCACGGATTCGCCAGCCGCAGAAGCAGGTATACTCCCAGGTGACCGAATTCTTAAGTACCGCTTCTGGCCCATATCCTGGGTGTCGTACGAGCGCCTACTCAAGCGCCTCTCCGCCCGTCAGGGTAAAACCATCAAAATGACCCTGGAAAGAGGTGACGAGCGCTTTCGAGTCCAATTTGACCTGCGCGACTTGATCTAGATCACCTTTCACATCGTCCTTGATTACAGGCATCAGGTGAGACAGTGCAAGAAGTGCATGTTGCATGGCCTTTTTGTATTTGGTATTTTGGGCGTGCCCCTACGGGTCGGGCTATCCGCTTGTATTCACTACATCTCTATGGAGTGTCGCTACAGATGATGTTCGGCTTCTTCTAGTCGCCGACACATCTGTGCTCCACTAACCATAGATATATAGCTCATATCGCTTCTATCCCTCACGCAATCTTGTTTGAAATGTAAAGATTATAGACATAGCTATCTAGATCTTAATGAGCGTTGCCGAGCCGGAGACGGTTGTATTTTTATTGTAAGATTTACAGAGCATTCTAAGTATTGGATTCAAATCAAGGTTTAGTCGATGCTGAGCCGAGGTCGGCTCAGTTCCTTTATTTAGGATAGCGATTTTGATCAAGACTTGAAGAAGCTGAGCCGGTGGCGGCTCAGTTCCATTACTATTTGCTTGACATTTAAGTCAACCAAATTGCTGAGCATCAGCCGGTCATCCACTGTGCAGTGTCAAAATGCATGTAAATTGAACTAATTATAATTGTCCTGACGACTAATTATGAAAAAAATACTATTTTAGGCTCCAATTTTTTCTTACTCTTAAACTTGTGCAGAAAAAAAGAGAAGTGTCTTACAACATAAAGTATATGCAGAATTAGCATACACTAAAAAGACTAAAACCTTATAATCTTCTAGTTCGGATATGCGAAATACACACACCATTCTAATCGACGACGATCACATCTTGCTTTTTATGCTATCTAAGTTGATCATAAAAAATGGTCTTCATCCAGCACCAATGACCTTTGAAAGTGCACAAGATGCTCTAGATTATCTCTATGAAAATTACAATCAAACAGATATTTTCACCATCCTACTTGATATAAATATGCCCGAAGTGGACGGCTGGGACTTTCTGGATAAAGCAAAAGATGTATTCGACGAGTCGAACTTCCTGGTATTTATCGTATCGTCATCTATCAACAAGTTTGATAAACTAAAAGCAGAAACGTATCCCATGGTCGTCTCCTACCTTGAAAAGCCTATATTTGAAGATAAGATCCAACTTATCAAAGAAAAGGTCAATGAAAAAATGGCGATGTAAACCACTGTTAAAAATGCATGCATATTCTAGCCTCTGCCTAAGGACTAAGGTGAACACCTGGAAAATGTCCCATCAAACATCTTCGCTATAAAATTACCCAGTAAATTACCATTTAATACAATTACTTTTTCTATCTTTGCACTCCGAAATTTTAATGATAAAAAATTTATAAACATGTATGCAATTGTAACTATCGCCGGTCAGCAATTCAAAGTAGAGGAAGGTCAGCAGATCTTTGTCCACCGGCTGGATGCAAATGAAGGAGACAAAATCGATTTCGATCAGGTACTCCTCACAGACAACGACGGCAGCATCAATGTCGGCATGCCTACTTTATCGGGTGCTAAAGTAAGTGCTACCGTAATGGATCAAGTCAAAGGAGACAAAGTAATTGTCTTCAAAAAGAAGAGAAGAAAAGGATACAGAGTCAAGAACGGACACAGGCAACAATTTACCAAAATCCAAATTGACGCAATATCTGCTTAATTTTCAACTGTAAAAAATAAAGAATCATGGCACATAAAAAAGGTGTAGGTAGTACGGATAATGGACGCGACAGTATTAGTAAAAGACTAGGCGTCAAATTATTTGGTGGACAAGAAGCTATCGCTGGTAACATTATCATCCGTCAGAGAGGTACAAAGTACCATCCCGGTAAAAATGTAGGCATGGGTAAAGACTTTACCCTTTTTGCTCAAGCTGATGGTACGATTGTATTCAAAAAAGGATACAAAAAGCGCATGTTTGTACATGTAGAGCCGTCTGCTGCTAATGGCTTTGGTGAGGAAGAATAAAAGACATCAGCCCATACTGTCATACTAGCCAACGATAGACTCAGCTCACTGAGCTGAAGAAAAAATTTTAAAACCTTTCTGTGGATCATCACAGAAAGGTTTTTTGTTTTTTACAACAATATCATGTCAAAACAATCCACCTGATCTGTCAATAAAACTTGAAAGAAAACAGGCGACTCTGAGTAATTAGCTACTAGCTATTAGCCACAAGCTCCAAGCTACCCACCATGCAAAACTAAATACTAGACTACACTAAGCGTAAACTGAAAAAAGCACAGATCAAAATCCGCAATGCGGAACAAGGCCGGCAGCTCGCAACCTGTAACGAGCAACGCGTATTCCTCTTCTGCATGAGGGTGACTGAGAAGTGCATGACTAAACGGTGCATGACTGAGTGGTCCGCAGCAATCAGATTGACTAAATGTCAATCTGATAATGAGATGACTGAGTGGTGCGACGCAATCGGGTTGACTAAATGTCGGGCCGATAACGAAGATGACTGAACGGTGCATGACTGAGTGGTGCGAAGCAATCAGATTGACTAAATGTCAATCTGATAACGAAGGAACTGAGCCGTCTCTGGCTCAGCTTCTCCTAATCATCATTATAAACGTCAAGCAAATAGTGATGGAACTGAGCCGCCCCCGGCTCAGCGTCGACCGAACCTAACATGAGCACTAAGCTAAGTTTACTCTAATAATTTTTACAATAAATGTAGAGCCGCCCCCAGCTCAGCGTCGACTAAACCTTGACTTGAATCCAATATTAAGAACGCTTTGTCAAGCCGATAACGAAGGAACCGAGCCGCCTCTGGCTCGACGTCGACTGCGCTCATTAAGATCTACATTATTGTGTCTATAACCTTCACAATTCACACTTTACCGCGTGAGGGATAGCAGCGATATGAACAGGACTGGCATAGATGGTGGAGCACTGGTGTGATGGCTTGACTGAATGGTGCGAAGCAATCAGATTGACTAAACGTCAATCTGATAATGAGGGAACTGAGCCGCCCCCAGCTCAGCGTCGTCGTATTTTAATGAGAAGTCCCTATAACGAGTCAACTAATAAATTATAAAAAAATACAGCCGACTCTGGCTCAGCGTCGAGCTAAATTATAATTAAACTCTTACCTAAAAATAATCTCTTACACAGACACTAAAAGTAAAAGCCGCTCACACCAGTAGCGACACCCTATGGTAGACCTGTGAATACAAGCGGATAGCCCGCCCCCCAACACTTTGGGGGGCACGCTAAAAAAACTTACAATCTACTGGCAGGTTCAATGGGTAAAAACTCTAAAACCTCAAGATCATCTGGTGGAGTTTCGTCGATAATGCCATAGCTGGCTGGCAGAATAATGTCCCAGGGTAACCAATCTAGAAGGGTCATCTCACGTATGTCAGTCGGCTGCTTGTCTGCTAACCATTTGAAGCCGCTGAGTTTTAGCTCTTCATGGTTGGCCTTGCTGATGGGAATGAACTTGCCATCTGGTGTATCGTAAAATCGAATATTTACCATTTCTTTCTCCTCGAAGAATATCCGCATTTTGCTAGCTTGTTTGCTATTGACACCGGTGTATTGATCTTCTTCGTCAAGCACATAGTATACGGTCTCGGCATTGCCTGTGACAAGTACATTATCTAGACTGCCATCAATGAAAAATGCGTTGATCAGCTTTCCCCTGATCTGATCAAAGAAGACCTCATTCGGCGTAGATAGGATGAGTGCATTCTGAAGCAAGTCCATCCTGTGAAGCTTCTTTTCTTTCATAAGCATTGTGATGGTATCGCCAAAAAACTGTGTGCTATCCGACCACATGATAGGATCGCGATAAAAGGTGAACACTGAATCTAATGTATTAAAAGTCAGTGAATCAGATATGGCTGAAATTTCATCTTTGATAATCTCGACATTGTGATAAACCTGTAAGACTTTGATGGTATCAGGCTGGAGAGGTAGTAGCTCTAAACTGTCGGGAAGAATGGGACCAATAAAAAGCGAGTCTTCTTCCATATCGGTTAATGGCTGATCGGGATCAAACCCTACAAATGCCGTATCAGACTCAACGATCGGACCGGGCTTGTAGAGTTCCTTCAACTGCTCCTCGGAAGGGACGGTATCCCTCGGTGCGAATTCTTCACTGAGTTCATCACCATGTGTCTCTATATCTTCTATAAAATCCTCGAGTAGAGGCATGGAATCGATAGAGGTCAGCATAAGTGTATCGAGGTGGCTAATCAGGCTGTCCATGAATATGGTATCAATGACCAGCTCAAATGGAGTTTCTTCTTTGGCCTCAGGGTCGATAATCTTTCTAAAGTTAACCATAGTGTCGCCCGCCACGAAGAGATCACTCTCATCCATATTGATCATGAGGAGTGGCCGCCCCCCCCATGCTTTGACATAGTCTTCTTCTTTGTTGTACAGAATCTCTTCACAGAAAATGGTAATATTTTGAGATTTGTCTTCCCATATGACTTGACCAACAGCTATACCAAAACCATCAGCATCCGTAAAGTCGACGCTATCTGCCTCCAGCAAGTTGGGCGGATCGATAATGAGCACGCGCTCGGGGCTCTTGAATGCTTTCTGTGCTCTATCATAGATCAAGCGGTTGCCCAAAGCAAATTGAGTCACTTCACTGATCATTCCTCTTCCCTGTATATCGACAAGATCTTGCTCCTCATAGAAAATGATGGAATCGCCTCGCGCCATCCTATCTTCTTCCTGGTAGACGGCTTTCTCAAGGAGGCGAATGATTCGGTTTTCTCCATCATACTTGATGACTTCAGCTCGAGACCTTTGGTTTTCACTGAGGTATTGCGGATTCTTATTGAATAGGGCGTCCTTGTTATTGATGTCATAGTAACCGTCCTCTGTATAGATCCGACTATTTTCAAAAGTGATTAACGTCGGTGCTTTGAAAAACGCTACTTTAGTCGCTGTATTGAAGTGGATGGTATCGGTCTTTAATTTAAACTCCGGATCGACTACGACGACAGAGTCTTTGAAAATGGCATAATCTGATTTGGTAAAGTACGTACCTTTCTTACTTCTTAGATAGGTCTTGTCATCGGTGAGTGTAGCACTGTTAAAATAGGTCGCCACTCTAGTCTCTACATCGTAAAAGAGCTTTCGTGTAAACAGCTTTTGATCCCTATTCTGTAGAACAACATTCTGTTCGAATACAGCTTTCTTCGTCTCACCATTATAATTAAGTCGATCACTGAAAATATTGAGCGTATCACCTTGCTTAATGATGACATTACCCCAGGCTTTTACAATCTTATCGTCCATGAGGCCACTGTCGCAATAGATGAGAACATCGTCCTGCCTAAATACCACATCGCCATAGAAGTAGTTGATCTCTCTACCCTCCTTCATGACGGTTCGCAGCTTTTTTTGAAAGAGGATATCAACACCATCGTCTTTTTCCTCTTGCTCCTCTTCAATGACCTGAGCATACAGCATACCTGACCCACTCCAGAGTGGTATAAGTAAGAGAAGAAGAATTGTATATCTTAAAATAAACTGCATGTATTGCTAAAATAATTTTATCTGCTCGCAGCTATACACGGAGCTTTATATCACTAAATTTTCTCAGGAACGATAGTGGTCTATGTAAAGCACTTTCCTGTTCTAAAAAAATGTGGTGCACCTGCTTACGTGTAAAGCGATTCATTGTTTATTTATGTCGTTCCCCAAGTTTCTCAATTTTATCCAACCACTTTTGTCGATAACTATCTTTTGAAAGCCTTATAGGCCCAATAGTTGTTATGCGAACAGGATTCATACCGCAGAACTGTAAAGTTAACTTTTTCATAGCATTATTACTTGGTTCTCTATAAACTAGCCAGTAATACCAAGCGGGTTGATCAAGCGTTGAGATTATTCTGGCTGATTTATTTTTTAGAAATTTATCCCACCAAACTGAGTTTTCTCTTTTTTGAAATGCAAATCCCGGCAAGAAAACTCTATCTATAAAGCCTTTCATTATTGCAGGTATGGATCCCCACCAAACAGGGTAAATAAATACAATATGTTCTGCCCATTTTATCTTTACTTGTGATTCTAGTAAATCTGGTTCGAGTTCGGTACGTTTACGATAACCAAACTGCAAGTTTGGATTAAAGTCTAATTCTCTTATTGTGATCTCTTTAATCTCAGCTCCAGATGTAATTGCACCTTTTTTATAGGCATCTGCAAGACCAAAGTTGAAACTCTCTTCATCAGGATGTCCATTAATTATAAGTATTTTTTTCATAGTCTGCTTTCTCTATCTTTTCTACAATGTCCAGTCACTATCTTACAATGTCATGCATCAAAGTCAATTTTTGACCACTCAGATAAAACGTTAATCCACGGCATCATGTATCATTTGAGCTGCACTTTTCCCTATCATGGACCCAATCGCCACGCCCATGCCGCCCATTCTCACGGCGATGCCTGTGCGAGGTCCTGTCATTTTCACTATGGGGTCCTTAGTCTTTCCTACTCCTAAAATACCACTCCACTCCATATCTATTTCCGGCTTTTGACCATTGAGGATATGGGCTTGCAAAAAGTTAATCAAATAGTTTTTAATCTCATCTGTCATACCAAATTGACTGGTCTGCTCGCCATCCTTGTTCAGGTGTCTGCCGCCTCCTATTAAAATCCTATCGCCAACAGGTCTAAAATAAACGTATCCCTTATTAAAATGATAACCTGCGCTAAGGGGATTAGCCGCCATTGGGCTGGTAATTAAAACCTGATTTCTTACCGGCTGAACCTCTAAATCATCTAAAAGGTGGGACGCAAAGCCATTGGTTGCTATCAGCAAAGATCTGGTAGTAATCGCCCCGCCATGAATGTGACATAGGACTTTAGCACCGTCATCTTCGCAAGCTTCCACCTGACAACCGTAGTAAATGCGTATGTTGTTGTCTCTACATTGGCTCTCCAGAGCCGTCATCATCATCCCGGGGTGTAGTAAGCCTTCGTGCTTATTAAAAATATAACCTCCGGCCTTTCGTATGATGGCTATGTCAGATTGCTGAGCCTTTTTGTATTCATAAGTATGCTTCAGGCCTGTTGCCGACTCGATGTATTGATTCAACTCATGTAAACGATCAACATACATGGACATATCTTCCTTTGTCCGAAACACTTCCACACCTCCACAAGGTTGATATTGAAGCAAGTCATCCCCTACTCTACTTTTGAGCATTCTCAAGCCATCAAGTCTCATCTTCAATGTAGAGAGAACAGATGATACTTCCATGCTCTCAAGATCATCACAAATCTCAGAGACAGAACCAAAGCAAGCAAAACCGGCATTTCTCGAACTGGCACCCTGAGGGATCATCCCACGCTCCAACACCACCACAGTGGCACTGGGTCGCAGTTCTTTAAAGCTCAGCGCTGCGTTTAGGCCTACAATACCGGCACCGACAACGATCAGGTCAACCTCTGAAAAGTAGGCTTCCTTTTCCCAGTAAGAAAAACTGTATGATCCGACAGAGCTATTCATTTCAATAATATCAAAATTCTTTTCGAAATATAAAGGTAAGTTTTAATGGTTTATTGGTCATCTAATTAACTATTATTAACTTTGGAGGCTCATTTAACGCATACAAGATGATACAAAGGATACAATCACTGTGGTTATTATTTGCTGCCATATTTATAGGCTTGCTATTTCACGACGGCTTTAAGTTTAGTGCACTCAAGGATCAATCTGATCATGTCATGACTAAAGCTTCTGAAACAGCTTTTGCAGACGGTATTTTTACCTTATCGGATCATTTGATATTGATGGTAGCTGGTGGCGTATCTGTTGCTTTGATCCTAATTATCATTTTTCTGTATACCAATCGAAGCCTGCAATTAAGGATATCAAAGGTAGCTTTATTCATTCTCTTAATACTTAATGGGCTTGCCTTCTATCTCATGTATAGAGAATTGAATTTAGTCAATGAAATTGTTGACGTAGATTTAGCTGTGAAGCCCGGTGCTTTCCTACCCTTTCTTTCCATTTTATTTATTTATCTGGCTATCAAGAATATCAATAAGGACCAAAAAATTGTTAAGTCCATGGATCGACTCAGGTGATTCATCATAGAGAACAAATATTTTCTGATGTAACTGTAAGTATTGACTGCTTATCCTCCATAAAGAATAGCAGTCATTAGCAACAGGCCCCCTTTTTGTTTGAGAGACCGAATTGAGTATTGTCATTAATACAAGGAAACATGATTTTAAAAATGTGGAAAACTGATAGGTGCAGAATCAAGCCTTGGCTCAGCAAAGGTCTGTTCTTATTCGCGATGATTTCTATCGCCCTAGTGAGCTGTGATAAGCCACAAAAGGCAGTCTACCAAAAGAGTTCATTCTCACGAAAAGGTATGGTCGTGACTGCGAGTATAGAAGCGACCAAAGTAGGTAACACTATATTGCGACAAGGTGGCACTGCCTATGATGCAGCCATAGCGACTTACTTCACTTTGGCTGTGACTTATCCAAGAGCCGGCAATATCGGAGGTGGAGGCTTTGCAGTCATAAGGGACAGTAATGGACAGGTACGCTCGCTCGATTTTAGAGAAGTAGCACCGGCATCGGCGCATAGAGATATGTACCTGGATTCGACAGGGCAGGTTGTGAATGGCCTAAGTATAGATGGCGTTTTATCTATCGGTATACCGGGTTCTGTCCATGGCATGTACGAGATGTACCAATCGTATGAAACACATTTTTCCTGGCAGGAGCTGCTTGCACCGGCCATTGAGCTTGCAAACAGAGGCTTCTCCATAAGCAAACATGAAGCCGGACGGCTTAACGCATATAGGGAGGACTTCATACGACAAAATGGGCAAGACTTCCCCTTTGTCAAAGCCGTCAACTGGTCGGAGGGAGACACACTGAAGCAGCCTGCACTTGCCGAGACGCTTGAGCTTATAGCTAGAGACAGTTTTCGTGCCTTTTACGAAGGAGACATTGCAGCATCTATCGTAACCAGAGTAAAAGAAGGTGACGGCATCATTGAGACAGCAGACCTTGCCAGATATCGTGCTAAATGGCGCAAGCCCATCTCCATACCTTACAAGCAGTTTACCATTCACTCTATGGGGCCACCTTCTAGCGGAGGTATTGTCATGGGGCAGATTCTTAAAATGGTCGAACCCTATGCGCTCAATGACGATGGTATTCTCCACCCCTATAATGTTCATCTCGTCAGTGAAGCATCTAAGAGGGCCTTTCACGATCGCATGACCCTCATTGGGGACAGTGACTTCACTCGTGTCGAACCAGAAGCGTTACTCAGTGTAAATTATCTAAATCAAAAAATGAGTGACTATCAAGCGCAAAAGGCCACGCCTATTGAGTCCTTCGCATCAGATGTCTTGTTTGAGGCCAGGGAGACCTATGAAACGACGCACTTTAGCATAGTCGATATACACGGCAATGCAGTCAGTATTACGACTACTCTCAATGGCAACTATGGTTCTAAGGTATTCGTACACGATAGAGGCTTTTTTCTCAATAATCAAATGGATGACTTCAGTATAAAGCCCGGGCATCCCAATCAATTTGGACTGATCGGTAGCGAAGCCAATGCCATCGAGCCCGGCAAGCGTATGCTTAGCTCTATGGCCCCAACCATCATTGAGAAAGGCGGTCAATTGTTTATGGTTTTGGGATCTCCCGGAGGACCGACCATCATCAGCTCCGTATTACAAGTATTTCTTTCTGTGGGTGAGTTGGGACTTCCACTTGGCGAGGCCATAGCTTTAGGTCGCTTTCACCACCAGTTTTTCCCGGATGAAATCTTGATGGAGAACATCGCTCAGTCAACATCACTGATAGAAAACCTTGAAGGTAAAGGCCACCGTGTCAGAGTCATTGATCGCATAGGATCTATCGCGGCTATACATCGCCATGAATCCGGCACATTGGAAGGGGGAGCAGACCCTAGAGATGCCTCTCACGCTCAAGGATTGTAACAGCAATCATCCATAAGAAAATGACAACCTGTTTAATGGCTGCTTTCAGCTTATTTTTTTGTAATTTTGCTGACTTCAACCCGGATTATGCATTAGAAAATCTATTACGGGTTTAAGAAGCAATCAACCTGTTGCTTTTCGGACACAAAAATGGGCTAAAATATCCCTCCTATATCACATGGCTCTGTCTTTGAGGCGTGTATCATTTGTGACGATTAGACAGTGTTTATTGCTTTTACTGAAGTCATTTAATTAACTCAAAAAATCATATTTTATGTCAGATGCCATATTTCAAGTGCCCATTGCTGTCAATGAGCCTGTTCTTAATTACGAACCCGGGTCTCCGGAAAAAGTAGCTGTAAAAGCCGCACTTCTAGAAGCTAAGTCCAATAAGAAGGATATACCGATGTACATAGGAAGTGAAAAAGTGTTCACTGATAAGAAGGTAGATATTTTTCCACCTCACGACATCCACAATGCCATTGGACAATACAACAGTGGTAGTGGAGAACATGTCAAAGCAGCCATAGATGCTGCATTACAGGCCAAGGCAGACTGGGAAGCCATGCCCTGGCAGGATAGAGCTGCTATCTTCTTAAAGGCTGCAGATTTACTCGCCGGTCCTTATCGCGCTAAAATGAATGCGGCCACCATGCTTGGCCAATCAAAAAACATATACCAATCTGAGATAGACGCCGTATGCGAATTGGCAGACTTTCTGAGGTTCAATGTGCAGTATATGACAGAGATGTTTGAGCAGCAGCCATACAGCCCGGATGGTAATTGGAATAGATTAGAGTATAGACCATTAGAAGGTTTTGTTTTTGCATTGACACCGTTTAATTTCACCTCCATAGCAGCCAATCTCTGCGCTGCACCGGCATTATTTGGCAATGTCGTAGTGTGGAAACCGGCAGCTTCACAGATTTACTCTGCTGATTTGATCATGGAGATCTATCGCGAGGCCGGTGTGCCTGATGGCGTCATTAATCTTGTGTATGTAGATGGACCGACTGCCGGAGATATCATCTTGAATCATCCTGACTTCGCAGGCTTGCATTTTACAGGTAGCACAGGTGTATTTCAGCATTTATGGAAAACCATTGGCGAAAATATCAAGACATACAGGAGCTACCCTAGAGTAGTAGGTGAGACCGGAGGCAAGGACTTTATCATAGCACACCCATCAGCAGACCAGAAGGCACTAGCAGTAGCAATGGCCCGAGGTGCTTTTGAATTCCAGGGACAAAAGTGCAGTGCCGCTTCCAGAGCTTACATCCCGGAGAGTATATGGCCACAAGTGAAGGCCTACCTTCTGGAAGATCTCAATGACTTTAAAATGGGGTCTCCTGAGGACTTCACCAACTTTATCAATGCTGTCATCGACGAGCGTGCGTTTAAGAAGATCACGTCTTACATCGATGATGCCAAGAATGACGACAGGTGCGAGATCATCGCAGGCGGCACCTATGACATGTCAAAGGGCTATTTCATCAAGCCTACAGTCATCGTCACGACTGACCCTAAGTACACGACTATGGAGGAAGAAATATTTGGACCGGTCTTGACAGTGTACGTCTATCCGGATGACAAGTGGTCAGAGACTTTAGATCTGGTGGACTCTACGTCCCCATATGCATTGACAGGAGCGGTATTCTCACAAGATAGAGCAAAGATCAATGAAGCGACTCAGCGATTGAGACACGCAGCTGGTAACTTTTATATCAACGATAAGCCTACCGGCGCCGTAGTCGGTCAGCAGCCATTTGGAGGTGCAAGGGGCTCAGGTACTAATGATAAGGCCGGATCCGCTTTGAATCTTTGGAGATGGGTCTCCGTGAGGACATTGAAAGAAAACTTTGTCCCGCCTCATGATTACACCTATCCTTTCATGAAAGAAAGCTAAGCTCTACATACACAAACTAAAGCCCGAAAGCCACATTGACATGAATGGTCTTTCGGGTTTTTTATTTCTAATAGAGCGAATAATATTGTGTTTATTACTTTGGGCATCACCCACCTCCTGTCGTCGGTGCGTCGCTTTTTAGAGTCTGAAAATAACCATCTTAATGATCCCAAGTCTTGCTCTTTTGAGCGATATCTTTGAAAAAAAATACTTACGTAGCTATGGCTATGCGCGTATTTTTTATTCTTCGATCTCACTCAAAATAGCTGCGACTTAGATCATACGACGACTATTTTCAGACTCGTTACGTGGCTCGCTATTCGCTCGGCCTCGATGCCTTCCCAAGAAGTGCTCGCACAGCATCGAGTCTGGCTTCGCATTCGCTACGCCACCACTCCACATCGCTGATGCAGAACTTCTGTTTTTAATGTGGTCCTGTATAGGTTATTATCTAGATTCCACTAGTACTTCGTAGACAGATAAGAGGTAAGTATCAGTGAATACGAGACGGTATGAAATATTGTTGTCAAAAAGAAACTTCAACATAGAGTTAAGGGTGGTAAAATCAGTTTCTTCAAGCCTCAAAAATATCCATGGCGTTTGTCCCTCTTCCAATTCGAGCCTGTCACGTGCTGCCGAAATTCTGTCTTGACTGGCCTTGACATCATAAATGTGCAAATCTTTCATGATGATACCATCCTCAGCAAGTAAAATAAAATCATCCAATCTGGCAGATGGAGCATAGTCTTTATTCACGCTTATCTCGATAGGGCTATCTTGCCTGTAAGTAGACATATAATCAACCCAAAAGTCTGCTAAAACCCTATACTCAGAAGAATTGTCTATGATGTGTTTGATCTCTTTGAACAATTGCCCCTCAGCAGGTGCGGTCATCAAGAATAGGCAAGCAATAGTAACGGCAATTTTGTACATAGTTTTATGATTTCTGATGAGTCTACATTAATTATTGACATATTTAGCTCAGAGGTATAAATTTACAATTTTTATTGCAAAGCGCAAAATAATTAACCTGAAAAAATGAGACTAAAAATCGCATTTGTCATCAAAGGTAAAGACTGGTAACACAAAATCAGTTCTCTTTTTCTTCCTCTTGCCTTCTTTCCTTTCGGGTCAGCTCATAGCCCAGTTGCTGCATCAGTAAAAGTCGGTCACTCACCAATTGTTCCATTTGGATTTTCCCATTCCTATCGAAAGTGATAAAACTACTTCCTGACCAGGTCGCTGAAAGGTCTTGCTGAGAGACGGCGCTGGCCTCCCAAAGCACAGCAGCATCGTTTTGGCCGGCAACTAGCTTTTGAATATCAAACCTAAACTCTTTGTTGTCATTGATCAATGAGTAGTTGTACTTTTTCAAAGGTCCGAGACCTTCTAAGTCGTCTATACCTCCTGCCTTTCTGGTATACCTTGGTGATACCAGCTCAGTGAGGGCAGCAGTATCGCCTTCATTGGTTGCTCTGTAATACCTTTCGACGGTTTGTCTATTTTTCAAGATGGTTCGATTGAGGTCACCATCATCTTGACAAGAAGTGATGAGCAAGACAGACAGCAATCCAAGGATGGTTAAAATGATAATGGTGATTCTCACGGCTTTAAAATTTTAGTTTATGGTCAGCAAACATAAGGAAATTGAAACATTTAAATTCAATAATTGCGTCATGAATCAAGCACGCTTCCCAATAATTGGGCGGAAATGAACGTATCGTCATTATCTTTTTCTATCTTGCGAATGTCAATCTACGCAGTTTGATTTATAAACAGATTATGCGCATACTGTCTTAGGTAAATTAACCCGCTTTATCTAAATCTCACCTTTAGGGAATCATGGTGTGACCCAACGGGTGTAAAGCAAAATGTCGTTTTTTCTACTAGATTGCATCAGCGATGTGAAAGGGTGTCGACGACAGGAGACAGACTCTGCGAAGCACTGGCGAAGCAGAGGCCGACCGTTTAGGGAGCCCTGTAACGTAGCGACCCGACGACGACAGGAGGAGGGTGATGCCCAAAGCGATAAAAAAAAATGTACCGAATCAAAACAAAGCATAATGAATAAAACTTATAAAAGTGTCCTCATTGGTATTATCATTGCAGCTATAGTGGGGATAATTGCATATAGACAGGTCATGCGGGGGCATGATGACATGGCCAAGGCAAAGCCCGACATCACCATCAAGGCTGAGGAACTTATAAAGCTCTATGAAGAGGACGAAAAAAATGCAGACAACCTATTTCTCGGCAAGATACTGGAAATAAAGGGTGTAGTGTCACTGATCGAGTCCACAGAGGAAGAAGCAACGATCACAATGGAAGTCGATGGGTACATGGGTGGTATTGCATTTGAACTGACTAATCCTGAAGAAGCCGATGAACTCCATGAAGAAGAGTACCATGTGCTCAAAGGAAAATGCTCCGGTAAGTTGACCGATGTCGTCATAAGCAGATCTGTCGTTGTAGAATAATTTTTTAACCGAATAATAGAATTGATGAATATTTTCAAATCTACCGTTTTCTCAATATTGTGTGCTTTGATATCGATAGGCGCTGAAGCCCAGTGGGAGGAAGTAGCCCCTTTTAACTTTCCCGGAAGGCACCACCCGGTCACCTTTTCTATAGATGGGTATGGCTATCTAATGACAGGTACGGCATCCAACGGGCTAAGGGTCAGAGACATGCACCGATACGATCCTGTTGCAGACCGATGGGAAGAAATAGAATCATTTCCCGGTGAGGCCAGATCCTTTTCATATGCTGTTGTCGAAGATAAAAAGGCCTATATTGGGTTTGGATTTAGTGCGGGTGGATTTTTGTTAAATGATTTATGGTCTTTTGATCCGAGTACCGGAGACTGGGAAAGGCTGGCAGATTGCCCGTGTCCTGCCAGGACGCACCCGGCCTTTCTTGCACTGAATGGTAAACTCTACGTGGCAGCAGGGGGCGCTTCTGCTAATCTCAATGATTTTTGGGAGTACGATATCGCGACCGACACCTGGCGCGAATTGCCTGACTTCCCATCTACCACGAGGCATCACCCTTATCATTTCACACTACATGACAAAGTCTACGTCGGTCTAGGACATGGATCGCAGACGATTAACGGAGAGATTATTTACAGAGATTTCTACGCATTTGACCCGACAGAAGAGGCATGGGAGCGCATAGCAGACATCCCAGGGCAGGGTCGTGTAGCCGGCACGCAGTTTTCACACAATAACAAAGGCTATGTATTATCCGGTGACGGTGAAGATCACTGGACAATAGAGACAGGTGAGTTTTGGCAATATGATCCAGATACAGACAGCTGGGAGCAACTGCCACCACATCCCGGCAACAGTTTATGGGCACCAGGGAGCTTTGTCATAGATGATACAGCCTATTTCATGGGCGGCTATCACAACAACTTTGCCTCCTATCCCACTGATGTTTGGGCCTTCGACCTTAGTACTTTGTCTACGTCTACAGAAGATGTTGCTACTGAGTCCGACCTACAGGTATTTCCAAACCCGGCTAATGATGTCATTACAGTAAGTATGCAAAATATGGGTACCGGATCTTCTGACTTAACCATTACCAATATCAATGGTCAAGTCATACACCACATCGAGCAGTATGACTTCAGTCCGATACCCCTGGACCAAATGCCGGCAGGTACTTATATTTTATCCCTGACACATCAAAAATTGCGTCATCATACAACATTTATTAAGCTCTAAAAATACCAGAGAGCACTTAACAAACAACTTGAGTCATATATTCGTAAATACAAGATATTACCCAGATTGATATTTTCGATTAACAATGGCAAACCATACTTTATGAAAAGCATTTTTGATCAATTCAAGCCTCAAGCATTGTCAAGAGTGCAAAAAGCCGTGTGCCTAGTCATGATACTGTCAATGACTACCAGTCTACATCATATGAGCTATGGCCAGGATAGCTCAATATTTATAGTCCAGACCAATTTACACAACTGGGCGTGGGGGCATATTGGCCCTGAAGTCAGAGCATCAGCTAGAATCAGCAAAAAACATGATGTCTATGTGACAGCCGGCTACAGTTACGGGTTTGAGCTGAATTTGATGAGGTCGGCTCCAGAGAAGCCACTTAGTACATTCAGCACTGCTATCGAATACGGTCATGATATTACGCTAGGTTTTACTCGAGTGTTGTCAGATGGCTTCAGGTTTAGCGTTTTGGCATCGAGGGGCTTTTTTGGATACAGCCATAGTCAATTGATCTGTAGTCAGGCCATCAGCAATAGCGAATTAGAAGTCTCTTTCTGTGAATGTGCAGAAATTGCAGTAAATGATTTCAGGCAGGAGGCTCATCGATTTATTTTAGCTCCGGAATTTCAATATACATTTTTTGAAAGGGGGAAGTTTAGCCTATCAGCCTCTGCTGCTCTTAATCTCGTCTTAGGCAGAAGACAGTTCATAGAAAGACGAGATCATGCCGGATGTTTACATGCTAGTATCCCGGTTAATGTACCGGACTTCGATGCATTGAGCAATTACTTTTTCGCTCAAAATGCGATGTCCAATAGAGTTTTTGATGCAACCAATGAATGGAATTTAACAGGAGCCATACCGAGGATAGGTCTTTGGGTAAATTATAAAATATAATCTATGAGAACAACAATACAATGGCTGAGCATAGTCCTTACCGGACTCTACTTGACGGCCGTAGTCGGTTGTATTCAGAATCACCTTTTCCTGACCGTACTTTACCTTGATGCAAATTCACAATGCAACACGAACATGGAAGACCTCGGAATAGCTATATACACATTTGACGATATGGGCAATGCGCCATTCAAGCTTGTCAAAGAATTAGACATAGAAGCAGGCACATTGGACACCTTTTCTTTCTTCGGGGGTGATCACAATCTTATAAGGTACAAAGGTGTCAATGATTGTATATCAGAGTGGCAGGTCATACCATCAGGAGATGAGTATCACTTGCGCATTGATCACACCTCTGAGACGGCTACACTTACGATAGACGGCTCATCCGCCAGTAACCGACCGGACACATTGAGCGTGATGGTACTGCGACAGATTAATGCCAACGGAGATGTTCACCCATTACAAGATTGTGAGTCATCCTTTACGATAGAGGACATAACCTATGATGACTTCCCACTTTCACCTGTCACCATTGCTAAAAACACAAGATACCGTATCGCGTTATCCAGGAAGCAGTCTGACCAGTACTTTGAAATCAATGTCGGTACAGTGAATACGCATAACGACGAATTCACCCACTCATTTACTATGCCTTGAACCAGAGTTTAGTTTTGAAGTTATTTAACAAGGGTCCAAGCAATTAAAATTCGTGAGGCTATACCAGTGAATGTCATTGCTGTATTACCACTATGTATTAAACAACCAAAAGAACTGGTCATACTATTCGTTCAAATTGCGCTTATCAGACCAAAATACAATCATGAAAGAAATCACTACCATCATCAATGCCTTTAATGCCAGTAAGCCAAAGAAGCTCAAATTTGCTTTGGCCACGGTCGTCAAGATTCAGGGGTCTTCCTACAGGCGAATGGGTGCACGTATGCTGGTATGTGAGGACGGCAACTGGGTCGGTGGCATAAGTGGAGGCTGTCTGGAGGGAGATGCACTGCGTAGGGCTCTCAAGGCTATTCATATGCAGCATCCCAGCATAGTCACCTATGACACATCTGTTGATGATGACCACCAGGTAGGTGTAGGTCTTGGCTGTAAAGGGGTGATAGATGTTCTCTTCCAGCCGATAGAGAGTCAAGACCCATACCACCCCATCGCATTGCTGGCCAGCCTTCAAGATATCCGCGAGCCTCAGGTCGTATTGACGATGATTCAAGGAGATTGGTCATCAGCTATAAAATTTGGCACCACCCTGCTATTATCAGACATTCAAGATACAGACTTAAGCACAACTATCGAAGCCCCTGTTGAAGATGCTTTGGCTCGGGGTAAGTCATCCGTTGCAGTAGTCAAAAATAACGAAGGGCATGAGGTCCAATTGTTCATTGAAGTTATCAAGCCTGCTTTGCGCCTCTTCATTCTCGGTGGTAATTACGACATATATCCCCTCATTAGGATTGGCAGGGAGCTAGGCTGGCATATTTATGTACAAGCCAAGATTAAGCAGCTTCACCAGGATGCTTTTGACCTCAGCCAATGCATCTACGATCTTCATGATGACATTACCGATATTGATGGATTCAGTACCGTCATCCTCATGTCACATGACCTCAAAACCGATAAGAACAACCTTAAAAAGTATATGCATTCATCCACCCCCTACATAGGGATGCTTGGACCGCGAGACCGATCAGAGCGCATACTTAATGAACTCGAAAACGAAGAATACGTCATACCGGAAGACTTATCAGACAGACTATACTTTCCCGTCGGTCTGGACATTGGCGCCATCAATCCAGAGGAAATTGCTATAGCCATTTGCGCCGAAATAATTGCCCATTTCAGTGGTCGTGATGGCAGATCGCTGAAGTATAGACAAGGTAAAATCTATCCTTAGAGGAGGAGAGGAATGGGGTTGATTGCATTTTGTCGTTTTGAGCATAACATGACATTTCGTCAAGTCATTTGCATAAGGCTGGATTAAATAAGAGATACAATTGGTAATGAATTAATATATTAGCAGACTACATCTAATATCGGGTCACTTATTATTTCTGGGGAGTAGGTCTTAAATTATACAGTTAAGAAAATAGATTTACAAACAGTATAAATCTATACTAGCTGCGTTTAATTTGGACTTTTGGCTGTTCTTCTCTTT
>SLDF01000069.1 GCA_007125435.1 Saprospiraceae bacterium | reverse complement strand
GGGTAATTGTCAGGCTGTAGCTGAGCACGCGCTCGGCATGTTGCTGGCACTTTACAATCAATTGCTAATGGCTGACGGGGATGTGCGAAACTTTAGCTGGGACAGGGAAGCCAGGCGTGGCTATGAAATAGAAGGTAAGACGATTGGCATCATCGGTGTAGGGTATACGGGATCAGCATTTGCGAGGGTTCTGTCAGGATTCGATGTGAAGGTGTGTCTTTATGATAAATATAAGCATGTGGAAGCTCCATCATCGTGTCGTGCTAATTATATGGTAATGGATTCTATGGCAGCATGTGTAGCGTCGGCTGATGTGGTCAGCTTGCATCTGCCTCTGACATCAGAGACCAGACAAATGGTAAATGCTGAGTGGCTGAGGTCTTGTAAGTCTAAAAGTGTGCTCATCAATACTTCCCGAGGTCCAATCGTAAATACAGCCGATCTGGTGGCCTGTCTTGATGAGGGACATCTATCTGGAGCATGTCTTGATGTGTTTGAAAATGAAAAGCAAAATGAGCTGGCAGAAGAAGGAAAATACGTGTACAAATTGTTATACAAAATGTCTAATGTCATCCTCTCGCCTCATGTGGCAGGTTGGACACATGAGTCAAAGTTTAAGCTGTCGCGAATTCTTGTTGACAAAATAGACACATTATAAAAAAATAAATGTTTACATTATTGTTAAACAAAATGTTAATACTATTAACTGCACATTAAATTGTCTGGTTTTTAAAACAAAGATGAAGGTGTAAATGGTTTGGCAAAAATTAATTTTGGCAACTTTAACAATTCCGAATCAAAATATTCTATGATAATTGAGAACTATTAACTAAAATTGCATTCTCAAAAGACTAATTTAAAGAGATTACATATGTTTAGAACTTTACTATTGGCCGTAGCGGCTTTGTTGATTACCGGAGTAGCTGCGGCGCAAAACTTCGGTACTATTCAAGGAAAAGTGACAGAGGAGAGTACCGGAGAGCCGGTAATGTTTTGTTCTGTTCTATTGACAAAAGGGGGGCAACAGGCAGGTTTTACAGAGACTGACCTGGACGGTAATTACAGTATTGGTAATTTGGATCCGGGGGAGTATGAAGTAGAGTTTGCTTTTTTGGGTTACACGACTCAGAAGGTAGAGAATGTGAGGGTGACTGCGGGTAGAGTAATCTCAGTCAATATGCAACTGTCTGAGGGACTTCTACTTGACGAAGTCGTTGTGACAGCGTATGAGGTGCCCCTTGTAGAGCAAGATAATACGACTCAGGGAAAAACTATTACTGGTAAGGAGATCAGGGCATTGCCTCTAAAAGATGTAAATGCCATCGCAGCATCTACTGCCGGTGTCTCTACAATAGATGGTGAGGCCGTGGCTATACGTGGTTCGAGAGCGAATGCGACGGATTACTATATAGATGGTGTTCGGGTTATTGGTGCATTGGTACCACAGTATGAAATCGAGCAGATGCAGGTTATTACCGGTGGTCTGGAAGCGATGTATGGAGATGTATCAGGTGGTGTCATTTCGATCACCACAAAGGGTCCGGCTTCCAGATTTGGCGGAGCTGCTGAGATGGAGACATCGCAGTTTTTGGATCCATACAATTATAACGAGCTTAACCTCGCTCTTAGTGGGCCGTTAGTTACCAAAAATAATCGCTCAATAGTAGGATATAGATTATCAGGACGATATAGAAACATAGGGGATCAATCGCCTGCTGCTACAGGTATATACGCAGCTTCTCCAGACTTGATCTCTCAATTAGAACAAAATCCATTAAGTCTTGCAGGAAGTACACCATTCAATACAGCTGAAGCATTACAAATCGATAATGATCAAATCCAGCTGTTGGATGCCAGACCGAATAGTGCTAATGTTGATTTTGATATTGTGGGTAGAATCGATGCAAGATTAAGTGATGCGATAGATATATCTCTAGGTGGGTCATACCGTCAGTCTGCGAATACCTTTGTGCCCGATCGAAACTGGGCATTGTACAATTGGCAAAGAAACCCAACCAATGATTTTCAGCATTACAGAACCAATTTTAGATTCAGGCACAGATTAGGCTCGTCAAGGGGCTTTGATGAAGAAGGTAGACGCCAGACTTCTGTCATTCAAAATGCTGTGTATACAATTCAGGTAGGTTATGAAAAGAGTTTTTCATCACAGCAAGACCCCATACATGGAGACAATCTGTTTAGATATGGTCATGTTGGTACGTTTGATAGATTTTGGACACCTGAGTTTGGACAATTGCCTCCTGGTATAACTGGTCCAGATGGGGAACCATTATTGTTAGGTCATGCAGGATATTTAAGTCAAATGGAGGGTGCTTACACGCCTTCTCCATACAATCCGGTGTTGGCAAATTTCAATAATGTCATGGCACCACAAAATCTAAATGTTTTTGACAGGTATATTAATGTTAATGGCATACTGGAGCCTAATTTCACATCATTATGGGGTGGACTTCATTCTAATGTAGGTCGAGTATTCAATACGTTTTTTCAGGGTGAGAGTGATGTGTTTACGCTCAATGCTAATGCTCAGTTTGATTTCTTGCCCGGAGGGTCAGAGAAAGGAAGACACAGTATACAATTCGGTATACTTTATGAGCAGAGGATTCAAAGGTCTTATAATGTAGCCCCAATAGGTCTTTATAATATTGCCAGACTGCGCCAAAATGTACAAATCAATGGTGTGGATTATTTGGCTGATCCTATAGGTACCCACCCGGATGGCTGGGATATATTTCCAACATTGATTGTAGAGCCTGAGGGTGGAGGCTTTTACAGAAATGTGAGGGAAAGGTTTGGAGTGAGTATTAATGACCACTTCAATATTGATGGTATTAGTCCGGATGACTTAAGTTTAGATTTGTTCCAGCCACAAGAGTTGACAGATTTGGGTGCGGCCACCTTTGTTGGCTACGACTATCTAGGACAGAGAGTTAGCTCAAGTACTAGATTCAATGATTTCTTTACTGTTAATGAGGATGGATCTAGAGATTTTCTTGTAGCGCCGCAAGCTCCTATTTATCAAGCGTTCTTTATTCAGGATAAATTTACATATAAGGATATTATTTTCAGGCTAGGTCTAAGAGTGGATTACTTTGACAATAATACAAAGGTCATGAGAGATCCGCTATCACTTTATCCAATCATGACTGCTGAAGACTTTTTTACTGAAATTGGTGGAGACCGACCTGGAGTCGTACAAGATGACTGGAGAGTATATGTTACAGGTGAAGGTAGTAACGTAGTAAAAGCATTCAGAGATGGAGAGCAGTGGTTCGATGCTAACGGTACACCTGTAAATGACGGTAATTTAATATGGGGTGGTGAATTAGTGACACCAAGATTTTATGATGACAATGTCAATAATATCAAGAGTCCTGATTTTGATCCCGATAGATCTTTTGTAGATTATACACCTCAGATCAATTGGATGCCGAGGATCGCAGTATCATTCCCAATATCTGATGAGTCAAACTTCTTTGCCCACTATGATATATTGGTGCAAAGACCGCCAACCAATTCATTCCTTTCGCCTTTAAACTTCTATTATTTTGAAGATATTCAGGGTTTGAGAAATAACCCCGCACTTAGACCAGAGAGAACTGTTGACTACGAAGTAGGTTTCCAGCAGAGATTGACATCAGCATCTGCCATCAAGATCTCTGCATTTTACAGAGAACTCCGAGATATGATTCAGTACAGGGAGATATTGTATGTACCACCACCTGTAAACAGATATGGTTCATTTGACAACATTGATTTTGGTACGGTTAAAGGATTCTCATTCAATTACGAATTAAGAAGAACCAAGAATATTTCATTAAATGCAAACTATACTTTACAGTTCGCTGACGGTACGGGATCAGATGCAACTTCACAGAGAGGTATAGCACTTAGAGGTAACTTGAGAACGTTATTCCCACTAGCGAGAGATGAGCGTCACGCCATTAGAGGTGTATTTGACTTCAGATTTGATGAAGGTAAGCGATATAATGGTCCAAGGTGGTTTGGTAAAGATGTATTTGCAAACTCTGGATTTAACTTCCAGTTTAATGCCATCTCAGGTCGCCCATATACCAGAAATCAGCGTCCACAGCCATTTGGAGGTACCGGTTTTGCAGGTTCAATCAATGGTGCGAGGTTACCATGGAACTTTACAATTGACCTTCGTGTAGAAAAATCCTGGAGAATTAACAAAACAGAGGCAGCGAATCCGGCATTCGCTACGTTATCACTTAGAGTCTTGAACTTGTTGGATACTAGAAACATTATTGGCGTATTCCCTGTAACAGGATCACCGTTTGATTCTGGTTTCATATCAGGTCCTGATGGTCAAGCTGCTATCAACACAGCTGCAAATGCAGGTTCAGGGTTCATAAATGCCGGAAGAGATGAAAATGCATATTTAGCTTCTTATCAGTGGGCAAGTTTATTTCCAAACTTTTTCACATTACCAAGAAGAATTTTCTTAGCGGCACTATTTGACTTTTAATTAAACCCTATAGCAAATGCTTCAAGAAAAAATCGGATTTTTAAAAAATTTTGACATGAGATATTTTTTATCGTTATTCACATTATTAACATTTGGTCTTATTGTAGAGGCAAAGGACCCTCCAAAGGAGTTTTTGAGACCGACTGCTGAGCAAAGAGAGCAATTGAGAAGAGTCAATTATAGATCTGATTGTGCACCAGCAACCGCACAGACCGATCAATCCATAAACAACGTCAGAGCGAGACTGATGACTGGCGGTGATGTCTGGTGGGACTTACAGGATGGTAAGTACATTGTGCCCAAGGTGGAGCCGGGGTCAGGACAGCTAGAAGTGTCATCCATTTTTGCTGGTGCCGTTTGGCTTGGTGGTCTGGATGAAGTTGGTAACCTAAAGGTTGCTGCTCAAACGTATCGCCGTCAAACCAGAAATGACTTTTGGCCCGGTCCATTGGATGATGATGGTCAGGTCAATGCTGAAACTTGTGAAACATGGGATCGCTTTTTCAGAGTATTGGGCAGTAATATAGAATCACACATTGCTGCTTTTGCTGAAGCTGAGGCAAGTGGTGCTGCCTATGAACCCGATGAGATTCCTTTAGATGTTCTAGGGTATCCTGCATTTGGAAATCCCTACTTCAGAGAGATTCATGGTTTTGAGCTACCAGATGCTAGACAGGGTCTTGCAGGTTTTCGCGATGTAAGCGGAAACGGGATATATGACCCAACAGGTGGAGATTATCCAATAATAGAAATTAGAGGTTGTCCAGATGAATTTTATGCAGATGAGATGATCTTCTGGGTTTATAATGATAATGGTGGGCCACACACTAGCTCAAACGGTATTCCAATTCAGATGGAAGTTCAGGTTCAATCCTTTGCATGGGCAACGAATGATGAGATTAATGACATGACTTTCCAGAGATACAAGCTCATCAATAGAGCGACCCAAGATATAACAGAGACGTATTTTGCAATGTGGGTCGACCCTGACCTGGGTTGTTATGCTGATGACTACATTGGATGTGATACGTCAAGAAGCTTGATGATAGTTTATAACGAGGACGCAGTTGACGGTTTAGTGGGTTGTGACTGTGCCGGTGTACCTACATATTGTACTAATATTCCAATTTTGGGTGTTGACTATTTTAGAGGTCCTATAGACCCTGAAAATCTTATCACCATATTTGATCCAATTACAGAGGATTCAATCGAGGTTGCTGTAGAGTTAGGTATGTCCTCATACGTATATCACAATAATCCCGGTATTGGTACACCACCTCCAGCTACCACTGACCCCAATACTGCACAACAATTTTATAACTATTTGTCAGGATTCTGGAGAGATGGTACACCTGTAACGTTTGGTGGTGACGGTTATAATGTTGGGAGTGAAGAAACAATTAAATATGTATTCCCAAGTAATGCCGCTTCTACAGCTGCAGATGCATGGTCGATGTGTTCAGAAAATCTTGATTTTGGAGATAGAAGAACCATTCAAGCTTCAGGTCCTTTCCGTCTTGAACCTGGTGCTGTTAATGAGTTGATTATTGGAGTTGTATGGCTCCCATCTCAGAGCTATCCTTGTCCTGATTTTGCACCTCTTCAATTTGTTGATGATATTGCACAAGACTTGTTTGATAACTGTTTTGAACTAACAGATGGGCCTGATGCGCCAGATATTGATATAGTTGAGTTAAATAGAGAATTAGTATTGATATTGACAAATGATGCCACTTCGAACAATTTTAGACAACAATACGAAGGTACAGTGATGCCACTACCGTTGTTAGAAGATGAAGATGGAAATCCGATCGATGTAGATACACTATATAAATTTGAAGGTTATAAAGTGTTCCAATTGAGAAGTTCAGATGTGAGTGCAAGTGAATTAACTGATCCTGATAAAGCGAGATTAATTTATCAGGTGGATCTACAAAATGATATAGATCAGATTTACAACTGGGTCCCTGTTGAAGATCCAACTGGTTTGACGAGTAGGATTTATGTCCCTAGATTGATGGTCGATGGAGAGAATAGAGGAGTTCGTAATACGTTTGTTGTAAGAGAAGATCAATTCGCTGATGACGATAGAAACCTCATCAATCACAAGCGGTATTATTTCATGGCAGTTGCATATGCTCATAATAACTTTGAGCAGTTTGATCCAAGTGATCCAACTAATTTAAATGCGCAACTAGAGCCTTATC
>SLDF01000124.1 GCA_007125435.1 Saprospiraceae bacterium | reverse complement strand
GTGGACGCTTTGCCCTCATTGATCAATCCGAAGAGCGGTCGTATTCACAGCTCATTCAATCAGGCATTAGCCGCTACAGGCAGGCTGAGCTCCAATAACCCAAATTTACAAAACATACCCATCAAGACCGCTGAAGGTCGAAAAGTGAGAGAGGCTTTCGTGCCTAAGGATGATGACCATGTCTTGCTGGCAGCCGATTACTCTCAGATAGAGCTGAGGCTCATTGCTGAGATCAGCCGGGAGACAGCTATGTTAGAAGCCTTCAAGGCTGGTCATGACATTCACTCTTCCACAGCGTCTAAAGTGTATAATACACCTCTCGAAGAGATCTCGTCTGACCAAAGGCGCAATGCTAAAACAGTCAACTTCTCCATCATATATGGCGCCGGCTCTACCAACCTGTCTAAGCAACTTAATATCAAGCGACAGGAAGCCAAAGATCTGATTGATCAATACTTCGAGCAGTACCAAGGCCTCAAGAAGTATATGAAAGACACCGTAGAATACGCCAGAGAGCATGGCTATGTCAAGACACTCCTGGGCCGCAAGAGAAAACTGAGAGATATAAACTCTAGAAATAATATGGTGAGAAGTGGTGCTGAGCGAATGGCCATTAATACACCTATACAAGGGTCGGCAGCAGATATGATCAAGATAGCTATGATAGATATTTGGCGGGCATTTTCGCAGGAAGGTATCAAGACCCAAATGATACTCCAGGTTCATGATGAATTGGTATTTGATGTGCCAAAAGATGAGCTAGAAAAAGTGAAACCCATAATCGAAAAAAAAATGCGAGAGGCCATGCCCAACCTTGAGGTCCCTATTGTCGTAGAAATGGATACTGGTCATAATTGGCTTGAGGCTCATTGATAGATACCACCTATAAATCGGCTAAATTGATATAGTGGTAGAAAAACCACAACAATGTGAAAAAAATGTCGTTTTTTTGCAGTGTTAATTGAAAATTAACCATTTAGTAATAGAAAGTTGATAAGCTTAGGATGGCAAATACATAATATCACTGCCTTCTTGGAACTGAGAAAGCAGCTTAATACACATAATATTGTCGAGTTGGTTTCCAGTAAAATAGGATTATAATATGAAGTTACCTGAACCTATACCAATAACGGTTTTAGCTGAATATATCAATGCAGAGTTAATAGGAGATACGGATATCAAAGCCACCGGTCTCAATGAGATCCATAAGGTAGAGCCGGGAGATATCACTTTCTCTGACTTGCCAAAGTATTTTCAAAAGTCTCTCAGTTCAAAAGCAACGGTTATAATCCTTAATGAAGAGGTACCTTGTCCACCAAACAAAGCTATTCTTATTCACCCTGACCCTTTTCAGGCATACGATAGTTTGGTGAAGCGCTTTAGACCTTCAAGTCCTCTTACTGCGGCGATAAGTGATACCGCTGAGATAGGTGAAGGCACCATCATAGAGCCCAATGTCGTAATTGGCCATGAGGTCAAAATCGGCAAAAACTGTCACATACAAGCCAATGCTTATATTGGCTCTTTCACAGAGATTGGTGATAATGTCATCATTCAAGCGGGAGCTATAGTCGCTTCTGATGCTTTTTACTGTAAAAAATATCCGACGCATTACCAAAAATGGACCACCGGTGGCAGAGTCGTCATAGAAAACGATGTTGAAATAGGAGCCGGCTGTACCATCAATCGCGGCGTATCTGGAGATACCTTTATAGGTGAGGGCACTAAGTTTGACTGCCTCATACACATCGGCCACGATGCCGTGATTGGCAAGCATTGTTTGTTCGCAGCTCAGGTCGGTGTAGGTGGCAATACCATTATAGAAGACGAAGTGGTATTGTATGGACAGGTCGGTGTCGCCCAAAACCTCAGAATAGGAAAGGGCGCAATCGTCATGGCAAAATCAGGTGTATCCAAAAACCTGGAAGGTGGCAAAGCCTACTTTGGCTACCCCGCCTCAGAAGCCAAAGATAAGTACAAAGAGCTGGCGGCACTGAGATTGCTGCCCCAGATCGTCAAAGAAAAAATACCCGATACGCCTTACGAAGCTTTTTGACCAGACGATTAGTGTTTCCTTTTTCATTTAGCATCTACTGCATTATTGACTCGTGTAGCAATGTAGGGTCTTTCGTATCTAGCCTGCATAGGCGAATTATCGTAAGTTTTGCACTATTGATAGAGTCGGCCCTTACTACCTCATGTGTATTGGGGTGCATTTCATTTCGTTGCTTTGGGCATCACCCTCGTCCTGTCGTCCTCGGGTCGCTATGTTCCGGGGCTCGCTATTCGCTCGGCCTCGATTTCGCTAAGGCTGCATCGAGTCTGGCTTCGCATTTGCTTCGCCACCCACTCCACAGCGCTGATGCATAACTAGAAAAAACGATAGACTAAAAGGTTGCAATAAACTTCTCAAGATAAAATACACAAAAACCAGATACAACCAAGTCATTGAAAATCGATGAATCATGTAAAAGGCACTCCATCTTTTAGCTTCTGATTCAAAAAGCTTATTCTTACTGGTAACGATACCCCATGAAAAATGCATGTTTGCAAAAAGAATTGTAAAATAAGCGCACCATAAACGACAAAATATCGTTTATATTTGTAAATAATTACAGGTTTTTATGCATGTATACCGCGAGTTAAAGTCATTTGGGGCCATTCCGATTGCTCATCATAATCTAATGCCTTTATTAAATCATTATAAGCGACCAAACGATAAAATAAGAGATTGGGTCAAAAAAGGGTACCTCATACCTTTGGTTAAAGGTAAGTATGTCATACATCCAGAAATTGCCGGAGGAAAACCAGATCGTATGTTATTGGCCAATTACTTATATGGTCCTTCTTATGTCTCATTAGAGTATGCGTTATCTTATTATCAAGCTATTCCAGAGTTGGTAGAAGAGATTACCTCAGTAACTACTCGCCGGAGAAAAACTATAGAGAATATTATTGGCCGTTTTTCATATATTGGTATCCCATTGCCATATTATTCGCTCGGGATAAAAATCGAGTCTTTGGGTCGTGATCAGAATGCGATAATGGCCACGCCAGAAAAGGCATTGTTCGATATGGTTGTTTGTACCAGAAACCTTCAACTTCGAAGCTACAGAGATGCAGAAAAGTGGCTGAAAGATATGCGCTTTGATGCGTATTGGCTATCACAATTGGACCAAAACAAAATGACATCATACCTGGCAAGTGCTCCTAAAAAAGAGAGTTTAAAGTGTTTAACCAAAACTATAACTACTTATGTTGCGTGAATGGATTCAAGAAGACTTTAGCCCGACAAATAGAGAAGATGTGCATGCTGCTCTTAGACAAGTAATGCAACAAATTGCATTATCTGGTTTGTCTCGCGCAGGCTTTTTTAACCAGACAGCCTTTTATGGCGGTACGGCTTTACGGATATTTTACAACCTACCTCGTTATTCAGAAGACTTAGAATTTTCTTTACTTTCTCCAAACCTTAACTTTAGCTTAGACCAATACTTAAACGCCTTGAGACAAGAGTGTGAAGCCTACGGTATTTCTGTGACAACAAGGAAAAAAGAAAAATTAATAAACAGTCAAATTGACTCTGCTTTTATCAATAGTTCAACGCGAATACAAGACTTGTTATTACAAACAAATAGTTACAGCCCTGGCCTAAAAGAACAAGTGTCGGTTAAAATCAAATTAGAAGTCGATGTCAACCCACCTTTAGGGTTTAATACTGAGGAACGTTTATTGCTGAAACCATATAGTTGTTATATCAAGTGTTTTGCTCCTGAAGATCTTTTTGCTGGCAAAGTTCATGCTTTATTATACAGAAATTGGAAAAATAGAGTAAAAGGAAGAGATTGGTACGACCTTGAATGGTATATCCGCAAAAATGTTGCCGTCAACTTATCGCATGTCACACAAAGGGCAATTCATAGTGGAGACTGGAACAAAAAGCATAACATGTCTAAAAGTGATCTCTTGACCCTTATTAATGCACGAATACATGAAGTTGACTTTTCTCAAGCGAAAGCTGATGTAGCAAGATTCCTTAAAGACATAACGGTTCTTGAAATATGGTCAAAGTCATACTTTTTGGACATCATAGATAAGCTGAAATTTACATCCGATAGATAGCCCAATAAAACCTTAACCCCGAAAGGTATAAATACTATAGCTTACACCTTTTCGGTTTGTCTTGCTATTTTATTGATTTTTACAATACAATAGAGTTTGCTTAGGCTAAAGGCTGGTTGCAGATGATATCCGAGCAGGACTTTGCACATAAGACTACCCCAACATTCCGGTGGCTGTAAATAATAAATATTTGTGTATATTTCAGATTTTTATCTTAGGTCGATCAGTGGGTATGCTTGTATATCTTGTGGGGGCAAAAGTGATAGATCGCTCTAGCTCGAAGCTTCTCTAAGCTTGCATCAGCGATGCGGAGTGGGTCAAGAGCGTATGCGAGTGAGTCCGCAGGACCGAGCGAATAGCGAGCCCCGAAGCGTAGCGACCACCATGATCTACACAAAGCCTTGTGTAGATCATGGTGGAGATGCCCAAAGGATAAAAATCAACTTGAGATAATTAAAAGCGGCACGTCAATAATCTAGCATGATTGATGTGGCCGATGAAGTTTTGAAGCCTTTTTAACGCTGAAATCGAATGAATATAGTCGTACTATCGAGAAATCCTGCTTTGTACTCCACTCAAAGTCTGGTGCAGGCCTGTCGGAGACGCAGACATCAGGTCATGGTGCTGGATCATCAACGGTTTGACCTCATGGTAGAGGATGGTGAGCTGTCTCTGTATTATAATATGATCAAGATCAGGGATGTGGATGCTATCATTCCGAGGGTCGGGGCTACTGCTACGAGGTATGGTGCTCAGGTGATCAGGCAGTTTGAGCTGAAAGGTGTATTTACTGTCTGTACATCAGAAGCCCTGCTGAGGGCGAGGGATAAGTTTAAGTGTTTTCAACACTTGGTGTCACATGGGATACCGGTGCCAAAAACCGTACTGCTGAATATGGTCGATGTCAAGGCGCCATTTATCAGAGACCATTTTGATCTGCCACTGGTCGTGAAGCTGAAGGAAAGCACGCATGGTCTCGGTGTCGTATTGGCACAGGACTATCAAAATGCGCACTCTATATCAGAGGCATTTGCAAAAATGTCGGAAGAGACTTTGCTGCAGGAGTTTATCAAAGAATCAAATGGTGTAGACATCAGGATATTTATAGTCAATGGGGAAGTCGTCGGCGCTATGCGTAGAGAGGCTGCTATGGGTGACTTTAGGTCAAATCTTCATCGCGGAGGTAAGTCTTACGTAGAAAAACTTACTAGTGAAGAGGAGAAAATCGCTCTAAAGGCCGCTCGCGTACTGGGCTTAAAAGTGGCCGGCGTGGATGTACTGCGCTCGAAAGGGGGGCCGCTAGTCCTCGAAGTCAATGCCTCGCCCGGGCTAGAGGGCATAGAGACCACTACGCAAAAAGACATATCCGGTAAAATAATCCGTTTTATAGAAAGGGAAGCACCAAAATTTAAAAAAAGATAGTCTCCACATCCACCAGCTAATCGCACAAGGAACGGGAAGAGTCAATAGTTAAAGATAAAAATCAATGAATGGGTAAAGAGATAAAAATAAACAATCAAGTCATAGCGCCCGGAGAGGAAGCTCTGATCAATATCAATGTAGGTAAACTGCCCATAGGGCATCGCATATACATCAAGGTCAATGTCTATAATGCTGAAAAAGAGGGTCCGGTGGTACTGTTCATGGGTGGGCTTCATGGAGACGAGGTCAATGGTGTCGAAACCCTTAAACGCGCCATACACAGTGGTGTGTTTAAAGATCCTGATTGTGGAACGGTGATTGCCATTTCGCTATTGAATGTCTATGGCTTCCTTAATTTTTCCAGATCTATGCCGGACGGAAAAGATGTAAACAGGAGCTTTCCCGGCAATGCCAATGGGTCTTTGGCCTCACGTGTGGCTGCTGTATTGTCAAGAAAGATATTGCCAATCGTAGACTTTGGCGTAGACTTTCATACCGGAGCTGATAACCGTTATAATTATCCGCAGATAAGGATTAACCCCAATGACGATACGAGTGTAGAACTGGCCAGAGCGTTTAATGCGCCTATTTATTTTCCGCAGAATGTCATTGCGAAGTCCTTCAGAAAGACGGCTAAAAACCAAAACATACCCATCATCGTCTATGAGGGCGGAGAGGCTCTTCGGCTTGACGAATACGCTATCAATGTAGCTATGGAGGGTATAAAAAACATGTTATCCTATTTTAACATCAAGTCCTTTCAGCCAACTATAAAAGAGATGGTTGCATTTGACAGAAGTTCCTGGATAAGGGCATCAGTAGCAGGTCTGTTCAATAGCTTTTACAAGTCCGGTCAATACGTGGAGAAGGGTGTGCCAATAGGTAGCATAAGTGACCCATTTGGCGACTCGATGAGGATCGTATCAGCATCTAGAGATGGCTTTATTATTGGTCACAATAACCTGGCTGTAGTCAATCAGGGAGATGCTTTGTTTCACATTGCCTATCATAATAAGTGAGGACCATGTCTTATCCACTAATGAGGTCTTTGTCGTATATCTTGCTACTGTGTGGCCTTTGTCTGACGTCTGAGGGAGTGGCTCAGGATAAGCGTGTAGAGCAGCTGGTACAAGAGTTTGTGAGTAATGATGCCCTAAAGGGCGCCAGTGTTGGGGTCTGTAT
>SLDF01000340.1 GCA_007125435.1 Saprospiraceae bacterium | reverse complement strand
GCGCCTTATTTTGAAGCCATTCGGAGTCGTAATACCCGCCTGCTGCCATCGTCAGGTGGCGGGCAGGGATTTTCCAATGCATAAAACGGGTTCAATCCCTCACGCGAGAGTTAGCTTCAAGTTTCAAGCTTCAAGCTGCTAGTTAGATGTATTTTGTTTACGCCTGAGTTCAGCATTCGCCTCACTCCGGCTGTTTATGCAAACGGTCGGCTATCGCCTTCGTTTGCTGTTTACGCTACAAGCACTCCATGCTCTCCGCTGTTTAGGCTTGAAGTCGGCTGTAGGCTTTCAAGTTAGATTTATATGAAAGCTCCTGACTAACAAATTGCCGAAAAATCTCCAATAGAAGCTCTGCTATAAACGCGAGCAGAGCGAGTTAAACGTGAGCACTGCGATGACAACACATGAAGAATATATGTTGAGGCAACCTCTAAAAAAACATACGCACCCTTGCGTAAAAAACTATTACAATTCAGTACTAAATAGCTCAATGAAGACAACCAAAAGTGCACACTAGAAACGTCTTCAAGCTTAAAATTTAAATAATTAATTGATTTTATTTACTTTTATAACTTGGTAATAAAACAACTATTAAAATGCATGCCAGGATCACCCTTATAAGTCCAAGCGTGAAAACAACTAACCGATAATGGGCCCTCAAATGATTTTTAATGCTTTTGCATTGCCTGTATTTGCGGCTAGCTTAATATCCGGCGCCATAAGCTATCTGGCCTTCAAAAGAGGTAATAGACATGGAGAACTATACTTTGGGTGGCTAATGATAGCCTGTTCTATTTACGCTTTTTTTTATGGGCTTGAGCTAAGTGTTCAATCTCTGGAGTGGATGAAGTTCTTCATCAAGATGGAATATATTGGTGCAGCCTTTTTGGCACCTTTCTTAGTCCTATTCTCCCTTAAGTTTGCAGGTTATTATTCTTTCATTCGATCCAAGTGGTCACTGGCTATATTTGTCATACCAATATTGGTATTATCGATGGTGATGACCAATGATATTCATCAGTCATTTCACAAAAACCTGACAGCGATAGACAATGGGTTCTTTTGGGTTTTAGACTTTGAACCCGGCTATTTATACTGGGTTCATCAGGGGTATGCCGTTCTGTCAGTTATCGTCAGTAACCTCATATTCTTCAGATTGTTGTTTCAAAACAATGTCAATGTATACAGTCAGGTTGTCATCATGCTCCTCGGTACTTTGGCTGCATGGTCTGCGCACTTAGCTTATGTTTTTGGGCTCATGCCATTAAATTTAGATCCGGTTCCATTTGCTTTTTCCCTGAGTGGTATTATCATTTATATTGGCTTTGTAAGGTTTAGATTGTTTAGTATCACCCCTATCGCTTTAAAAATGCTATTTAAGAACCTACCAGAGGGAGTTATGGTCTTTGATCAGGATGATACATTAATTCAATTCAACAATGCTGCAAGTCATTTATTGCAGATACAAAAAAGCAGTATTGGAGTTGGCAGACATGCGTTCTATGACCAGTTGAAATCAAGCGCCAACAATTATGAAATCAAAGGAGATGCTTTAGAGACACTAATGAACCCCTACTCAGGGTCGTCGCCTGTTTGGTACAGAATTTCTGAGACGCCAATACACGATAAAAAAGGTAGTCAACGCGGCACTTTATTATATATTAGGGATATCACAACTGTAAAAGTAGAAAAGGAAACATCCAAAAAAAGAGAGGGCTTATTAAAAATATTAACAGAGATTTCTCAACAGCTACTTCATCAACAGAAGCTATCAAAGGTGCTAAATACACATTGGTTTGAATTGGGTAACTTGTTGGGCGTAGACCATCTTATCCTATATAGGTTTATTGACGATAACAATCCTACTGAAACAACTACCTTTCAGTCATACAGCAATAAAAGGGCAAAAGGCCTTATAGACATAGACGACAATATTAAAAGGCAAATAAAAGCCTTCAAAGAAATAATGTTTTACAGTCAAGTTGACCGCCAAGAGCAAAACAGTTTATATAAATATGCTAACAAACACGACATATCATATCAATTGATAATACCTATCAACCTTGAGAATGCATGCTGGGGATTCGTCAATATCGTTAGCTTCGTCCCAGATTTTAATTTGTCAATCGAAGAGAGGTCTATCATAAAGTCACTCAGCGACACTATAGGATCAGCCATTCAAAGGCACCTTTTGGAGGAAGATTTAAAAATTAGTGTTCAGAAATCAATAGAAGCACTCAACACTAAAAGTGATTTTTTGTCAAATATGAGCCATGAGATACGCACACCTTTAAATGGCATAATTGGATTCACAGACTTGCTTGAAAAAAGCAATATGGATGAACAACAAAAAGATTATTTAGCAACCATAAGGGGGTCTTCCCATACCCTGTTATCACTCATAAATGACATATTAGACTTCTCCAAAATCGAAGCAGGCAAAATTGACATTACTCCAGAAAAAGTAAAAATCCGGACAGTTGTTAAAGAAGTTGTTGACATGGTCAGCATTAAATATGCATCAGATAATGTAAATATACTTGTGGATATTCATCCCAATACCCCTGACTACGTCTTTGTAGATAAACTTAGGCTGCAACAGGTTCTCTCTAATTTGGTGAGCAATGCTTTGAAGTTTACCAGTAAAGGCTTTGTAAAAGTAAGTGTAACTCCAGTATCTATGGGAGGAGGACGAGGCAGCTTTAAGTTTTCAATCCTGGATACCGGCAAAGGTATTAGGAAAGAAAACATTGCTAAAATTCTACGTCCATTTGAGCAAGAAGACTATTCAATAACTAAAGAATACGGGGGTACCGGACTAGGCCTATCTATCACCACTAAGCTACTTAGTCTTATGAAAAGCGAACTCCATGTCGAAAGTACTGTTGGTGAGGGCAGTCATTTTTTCTTTTCAATTGATTTGTCATATGAAGGTATCAACAGAAAGAAAAAGGATGATAAAAAGCTTGACTTCAATTTTCCGTTATCAACACAGCAATTATTGAACCAAACTGTGCTTATCGTTGACGATGATATAATGAGCCAAAAGCTACTTACTTATCAATTAGAGTCAATTTCATCTGACCTCAACCTTCTCTTAGCATCCTCTGGTGAGGAAGCTTTACATTTCTTTAGAAAATACAATCCCGGTTTAATATTCGTAGATGAAGAGTTACCCGGTAGCATGAATGGCTCTTCTCTCATAAAGGTCATAAGAGCGATGTCACAAATTAACGACGAAGAACCTATAATAATCCTGATCAGTTCCTTTGTCAATGACAACCCTAGCCCTATTGCGACCACATCAGGTGCCAATGCCTTTCTCAGCAAACCTATTGAAGCGAAGAAATTTAACGAATTGCTGTGCTCGTAATCGGCGCATTTCAAAATGTCGTTTTTTCGGGTTTTGCATCAGCGATGTGGAAGGGTGGCGACGCAAGGAGCCAGACTCAGCGTAATGATAATGAAGCTGAGGCCGAACGAATAGTGAGTCCTGTAACGTAGCGACCCGTAACGAAGTGAAGGGTGATGCCCAAAGCGACAAAATAAAATGCACCTCTAATAATGTTGTGTATTACATAAATAACAAAATTATTACAATGATAATTCTTACCCCTGTACTTGACTTTCCTCACATCTATAATGCTTTTGTTTAGATAACTTTGCTTTCGACTTGACAGGACATCAATCAGACAAATCTGACTTATTGTACCTTTTCAAAGTATGAATAAAATAATTAATAAAAAGTAATATCATGACGAGACTAAGAGACAAAGTAGTAGCCATTACGGGTGGAACAGGAGGTATTGGAAAGGCGGCAGCTGATCTTTTTCTACAGCAAGGCGCCAAGGTTATCATCAGTGATATTAACCAAGATGACATAGATGGTGCTGTAAACGATATCAATCACCCGAATTTAAAAGGTATCGTTTGTGACGTCACTAAAGAAGCTGATAACCAAAGACTGGTAGAGTTTGCAGTCGAATCATTTGGTAAACTTGATGTATTTTTTGCCAATGCTGGTGTTGAAGGCATTGTAAAGCCATTGACAGAGTATCCCGAGGACACTTGGGACCTTATTTTTAATGTTAATGTCAAAGGCGTTTGGTTTGGTATAAAACATGCATTCAAGGCTATGGAGAAGTCCAAAGGAGGTTCGGTTATCATCACCTCCTCTGTAGCAGGACTCCAGGGAACACCCAATGTGGGAGCCTACACGACAAGCAAACACGCCACTATTGGTCTAATGAGATCAGCTGCTCTGGAGGGTGCGCCACTGGGCATCAGAGTTAATTCTATACACCCATCTCCTGTAGACAATCGCATGATGCGATCACTGGAAGATGGATTTGCACCAGGTCAGGGAGCAGAAGCAAAAAAAGGGTTTGAGCAAATGATACCACTTAAAAGATATGCGACCAATGAGGAGGTAGCTAATTTGGCCCTTTTCCTTGCATCGGATGAAAGCAGCTTTATTACAGGAGCCATCTACCCTATAGATGGTGGCATGACTGCTTAATTAACAACAACTTGATTTCACCCGGTTTATGCGAGAGTTAATCATGTATAAACCGGGTAATTCGCTATTTCCGTTTAAGTTGATTTGCTACTCTATCTGGCACGCTGGTGTTGTCGCAGTATATTCAACATATCCATCGTGTCTAAGTCTTCGTCAGTGTTGTAATCTAATTGTCTTAAAAGGTACATTGCTGCATCTTTGACACTTGATGAATATGAAACATCTGCATCTCTGCAATAATGGCAATACTTCATTAACATAAATTCATCAAACCAGAGGAAAAATCGCTTTAGCCTAGCCTCAGGTGTAGACGCATGCCTAAAAATCTCTACCCATTTACTACGAATGTCTGTCAGATCAAAAAACTGTCTGACCGGCCGTTCCCATTCCTTATCCATATCGTAAAAGTCATCCATACCGCTTAATAGCTTTTGCTGAACATCAACAATTGCTTCTGAAAGCACTTCGAAAGTTTTAGGGCTGTACGTATGAGCATACCTTTTATGATCCAAATGATCCTTTATGGCTTTACCGGTTCCGAATGGGACGCGTTCTGATATCCTTGCAGCAGGATATACACAGGTCTCAGTAATATCGTCAAATCGATCGCGCTTGATTAGTTTGTGTAAAAAGTAGAAATCTTCACCCGCTTTTCGCTTATTCATTCCTCCTACGATGCCATACGCTTCAGCTCTTACCACCATACTTGACCCAATGGTGTGGAAAGCATAAGGCAAACCCAGCCAACGTTGCATTTCAATAAAGTATCTTAAATGTAACTCGTAGCTAACTATGGCTTCAACCTTATGATCCCCGCTCGGCAACGGGTGTTCGAAGTATATGCTTGCTGCTTCCTTATCTAAGGCAGATAGGCGCCATTCGTTTAAGGCTGTAAAGTAATTACTTTCTACTTTACAGTCCATATCAAGATTCACAATCAACCCATTCGACTGCCCCGTGGACATTAATCTACGCCATGCTTCATCCATGCCTATTTTTCGTGCCAGACCCACCCCTGCTGTTTTTGAAGGAAGACCGTTCATGAGCATTGGGTAAATATTAAAGCGAAGGCCATCTCTTGATAATATCCATTCTTTGACTTTGTGGTAACCTAAAGCGTTGGTCTCCTTTACAGACGAACCATCTTTTTCAGAAGCGTTGAAAACTATAATGACCTCTATTGACAGAGCCTTTGGAAATGTACATGAAGATAGACTCTCCAACACACTCAATACATCGAACTCATCATAAGCAGGCAGCACAACCACTATACCTAAGTCCTCTGCCGGGCCTTCATTAATCAATCGCCTTTCTACTTGATAGTTCTTCGTTTTCATCTAGAATACTTTGGAGATAACAGGCAAGGATAAAAGTAGATTACCTATGCATTTATACCCTAACAAATCAAAGCAAATCAAAGATTATTAATGTGCAATTTAATAAAAAGTACTTGGGATGCATTTCTAAATGTCTTAATTTCTAGTAATGCAACAGCGATATGAAGGTATGGCAACATCAGGAGCCAAAATCTTAACAACGATAGTATAATATCCCCAATCCACCAAGGTATTATGGACGCAATGTTTTTTTTTGTACGAGCACTTAAAGAGCCTTGGATCCCTCCAATATGTAGCAGTGCCCCCTCACTAAAAAGTTGGAACGTAGCAACATCTCGGTGAGGGGACAATCTGTAGCTACCCTGCGACCAAATAAATAGGTTGATGTCAAAAACGACAAAATAAAATACACCCGCTTTCAAATCGGCATAATTTGACAATAAGAATTATAGATAAAGGGTTATGCTCATTCTTCTTTTTGAAAGCTTTTATAGATCCAGGTTTTGGTCGAGTCTGCTAGTATTAATTCGCCTTTTGTAATCTTAACAATTTCAAGTTCCCAGTTGTCAAACATAGAAGTAAACTCTAAAAACTTTTTATCATCATGATCCTTTAGTCTACAAATAGATATGAATGAACTAATAGAAAATGTTCCGTCATGATTGTCTGTCAAATATGACCTTATTCCCTTTATTCCATCGAACTCAAAATGTTCAAGTTCATCTGTATTAGAATTATGCTCGGACTGCCCATCTTTTATTGTTTTTGTTAATATCCAATATCCATTTAGTTGCTTTCCAATATCAAACAAATCAAGTTTATCGACTAAGTTATCATCTGTTTCATTGAAACAACTCGACAAGAAAACCAGACTTATAATAATTATAACTCTCATGACTAGTCCATATACAGCCTACAACAAACTTATTAAATTTGCAACATAAATTTTTAAATCCATTAAAAAATATACAACCCATTGTTTTTATGGCTATTGCTCCCTTGCTGTATTGTCCGCCGATTCACTTCTTTTCCAGGCTC
>SLDF01000408.1 GCA_007125435.1 Saprospiraceae bacterium | reverse complement strand
TGTCCGTTACCGGATCAGCATTGCCATTCATCTTCACTGCTATAGGCGTATCCAATACAGCGCCCGAGGGAGAGGTGCCGGCATCTGTTATATGGTCATTTTACATTGGCGGATCTGCATTATTACTGAGTGTCTTAGTCACTGTATTCAAGACCAAAGAGTATCCACCCGCACAGTTTGAACAGTTCAACACAAAGCCCGATGAAAAGCCTCAAGTAGAATTATCGTTTTGGCAAATATTAACCAGCATTCCAAAGACTATGAATCAGCTTGCGGTGGTTCAGTTGTTTTCATGGTTTCCGCTGTTTTTGATGTGGGTCTATTCAGTGCCTGCCATTGCCCAGCATTACTGGGGCGCACCGATCGGCGATTCATCATCAGTCGCGTACAATAATGCAGCAGACTGGGTCGGTATTTGTTTTGCCGCATACAGTTTGGTCGCAGCCATTTTTTCTGTTTTCATTCCAAGACTTATCAAGGCGAGCAGCCGTAAGGCAGTCTACGCCGGATCACTCATCATTGGCGGACTAGGCTATATATCCACTTATTTCTTCAGCGACCCGAATATGCTATTGGTCTCTATGGTCGGTATTGGCATTTCCTGGGCCACGATTTTAGCCCTGCCATACGCTATTTTATCAAGCGTCTTACCGGCAAACAGAATGGGTATCTACATGGGCATATTCAACCTGACCGTAGTCATCCCTCAGATCATCAGCGGTATATTTGGCGGCATGATCCTGAGATACTTTTTCAGTGGACAGGCCATCTACATCCTTGTATTTGCCGGCATTTGCATGATCATAGGTAGTCTGACCGTATTCAGGATTAATGATAAAGCTACGGATCAGCCAGACCTGTTAGCAGATGTCGTAGAAGAATAAAAGATTTGTATTTTGATAAGGGTGTGACACCTATTACGGATGTGTTTAATTTTATCGCTTTGGGCATCACCCTCCTCCTGTCGTCGGCGGGTCGCTACGTTACAGGGCTCCCTAAACGGTCGGCCTCTGCTTCGCAATTGCTACGCAGAGTCTGGCTCCTGACGTCGCCACCCTTTCACATCGCTGATGCATTACCAGAAAAAACGATATTTTGAGGTGCAGCCTTCTTCCCTATCAAATCAAGAACAATTTAAAATTTGCTACGTTTGTCATCTGTAAACATAAATCAACGTGTGATATGGGGCAGACCTTTCATAGTCTAAGAGTAAAATCACTGGTCAGAGAGACTAAGCAAGCAGTATCGGTTCATTTTGAAGTACCGGAGCCGCTAGAAGAAACATTTTCATTCAAGCAGGGGCAGTATATCACCTTGAAGTTAAGGGATGATGGCGGGGAGTTTAGACGGTCTTACTCTATGTCATCAAGTCCGCTCGAGGACAAGCTACAAATCACAGTCAAAAAAGTGGATGATGGACGGGGCTCTTCGCTCATTTGCGACGATATCAAAGAAGGCGATGAACTGGAAGTAAGCCCTCCACAAGGCAAGTTCTACACGCCGCTCCACCCCGAGCAGAAAAAAATTTACTACATGATAGCTGGTGGCAGCGGTATTACGCCGATTATGTCACTCATAAAGACAACGTTAGAGGTGGAGCCATTGTCAACAGTGGTTCTATTTTATGGAAATAGAGACGTAGAATCTATCATCTTTCATGAGGAACTGGAACAGATGGCTAAACGGTATGAAGGGCAGTTTTTTGTAGAACATGCACTGTCACATGTATCAAAGCCGGCAGGTAGCCTATTGGGTGGATTATTTAAGAAGTCCGGTCCTGGGCTGATGGATAGTCATAAGGGCATGTTGACGCCAAAGCTCCTGCAGAAACTATTTAACAAACACCCATTTGGGAATAAGTCCGCTGAGTTTTTCATCTGTGGACCTGGGGATATGATCAAGAATACAGAAGAGTTTCTGCTCAATCTGGGCGTAGACAAAAAACAAGTTCACAGGGAGTATTTCACAACATCAGATGATAGTGCTCCGGCTTCGTCAGGTCAGGAAGCTCCAAAAGGCTTTGTGAAGGCAAAGGTACACTACAATGGAGAGGCCCATGACCTTGAAATACCCAAATCAAAAACGGTATTAGAAGGGCTGATCGACCAAAAGCTGGATCCACCTTACTCTTGCTCATCGGGTGCTTGCTCTACCTGTATGGCCAAGATGATCAGTGGTTCGGTAAAAATGGATTCTTGCCTGGCACTGGACGATGATGAGATAGAAGAAGGCTATGTGCTGACCTGTCAGGCCCGCTGTGAAACAGATGAAATAGAGCTGACCTACGATGTATAACAATTAGCCATACACTGCTCTATAAGAGCTACTAAGACAACCATAAAAATAAAGATTTGAAATGATCGTATTATTATCTCCTGCTAAGACTTTAGATGAAGGCCCAAGTGATGTGAAGAAGCACAGTCAAATTAGATTTGCAGAAGAAAGTGACAAGCTGATAAAAGTACTAAGAAAACAATCACTCAAAAATCTAAAGTCGCTGATGAACATCAGTGACAATCTGGCAAAGCTTAACGCTGATCGTTATATCACTTATGATCGGCCATTCACCTTCGACAATGCAAAACAAGCCATACTAGCCTTTAAAGGAGATGTCTACCAAGGGCTGGAAGCAGACACACTGGAAGATGAGGACTTAGACTATGCTCAGGATCATATCAGAATACTCTCTGGGCTTTATGGCGTGCTGAGGCCTCTGGATATGATGCACCCATACCGGCTAGAAATGGGTACCAGCCTCAAGGTCGGCAGAGCAAAAAATCTTTATGAATTCTGGGGCAGCCAAATCACGACATTGATCAATAGTGACCTGGAATCTGCCAAGAGCGATTCTATACTCAACCTCGCATCCCAAGAGTATTTCAAAGCCATTAAACCGGAGGAGTTAAATGGCAAACTGATCAATGTCCACTTTAAAGAAAAGCGAAATGGCAAATACAAAGTGATATCTTTCAATGCCAAAAAAGCCAGAGGAAAAATGGCCAGACAGATCATCATCGAAAAAATCAAGACCGTAGAAGACTTGAAGTCATTGAAAGTGTATGATTACAGGTACAATGCGGATATGAGCAGCGATGGGGAGTTGTACTTTACGATAGATTAATGTATTTACTTAGTAAACCATTCATCTCTCGTGTATCCATCATGATTCAGCAATAGTCTTTTCAATTCTCAATCAGGCTCATAGAATAGAAAACAAATAGCCCAAGGCGAGTTTTAGCAGTGAGTAGGTAGCCCTTGCATTTTGGCTTCACAATCACAGTGGCGAGGTCTTTCGTCTTTTTTTACCCGCAGCCAAAAAGAAAAGTTTACATTTCATTTTGTCGCTTTGGGCATCACCCCGCTCCTTTCGTCGCTCGGCCGTTACAGCTTGTCCCCTCACCAACAAGTTTGTGAGCTGACCCACCTCCAAAGGGAGCAAATTACTGATATCTGTATAATTCCTTTTCTTTAGTTCACCATGCGGTCATTTTCAATTCATGACAATAATCATTGCAGATGGTAACATATATCACAACCAACAAATGCAGGAAAACTTATTTTTGATTGTGCGACAATTACGTTTTTCATTTAAGACAGGAACTGGTAACTCAAAAATTCTATACAAATGAAAATTAGTTCAAATGTTTTTTCTTATGGCTTATTGACTTTATTTGCAATTTTAGTTTTGGTAAGTGCTTGCAAGAAAGACGATATGGACGATATGGATGATCATAGCGATCCTGCATCCTCATGGGTACTTATCAAGACAGAATATTGGAACAATTCACTTTCTTCAGGTGAATGGTCAGAAGAGCCTTTGGGTGAATTCCAAACCACCAGAGGGAATACCTCCTATTATACCAAACAGGAAGAAAGAGGTATGGAAATTAGTGTCACAAACCCTAATCCAACGCCGCCGAGTACACCGCAATATTTACATGGATATTATACTTGGGAGCCTCCGCCTTCCAAGATAAAACCAGATCAGAATGTTAATATTGAAGTTAATCAAGAGGTACTATCTAATGTTACAGGTGGATTAGGTACAAGGATTAGTCTTAGAATGTATATGAATTTTAATATACCAGTTCAGATGGTCATAACAAAACCGGTTGACCTGGTCGAAAATAAATATACCGATATTGGTTTTGGTATGCCAAGCACTCGTCCTGAAGCATATAATACAGGAAGAAAGGCTGTTGTTTTTTCAGGGGATAGTTGGGGAGTCGGCGCAGAAGGATCTCAGCAGGAATTAAGAATTTATGCAAGTCATGGTGCAGCAGAAACCACAATGTATACAAGATATATTTATGAGTGGAAATAAGTGTTTCAGAAAACCTGAGTCAATTTTTTTTACCACAGGAAGATCAGCTGTAATTATAAAAAAATGATTGGAGGAGCACGTCATATTCCATTAGTAAACTTTTCAAATAATGAAATAGTAAGAGCAATAAGCCTGATTGGAATATTGGTCACCGCTTTTATAGCTCTTTGCACCGGTTTAATAATTTATGGAGGTTGGAGAAGTACTGTTCCAACTATATTCGTATCGTTAAATGATTATGGTATCGGATATTTGTCATTACGACTAAGAAATTTTGTCGATGGACTTGGAATTGTTCCTCCAGATTGGATGGTATACTCATTGCCACAGGGCTTATGGGTATTTTCTTACACTTTGATTATCGGCATCATTTGGAATGGCGCCCCTAAGCTTTTGCAATGGATTTGGATGAGCACTGCAATAATTCTTGCAATTGGCTGGGAAACATTACAATACTTGAATGTCCTGAGTGGATCATTTTGTTGGATGGATTTAAGCCTTGGACTGGCTGGATTTGGCTTGGCTATGTTATTAATAAATAAAATTTTATTCCATGAAAAATAATACTTTTCGTTTTTCTCTGTCAGCAATTGTTTTGACAATATTTATTGTATTTGCAGCTTCCTATACTCTTGACATGGCAGTTACAGCATTTGCCAATATGACATATGACAATGCTCTAAAAAAATACACCACGACACAAACTATAGTAGGCACAGATAATCAAATGGTTATAACTGGCCCTAGAATAGATGGTGTTTGGCTGGGAGGAGTGACGATACAAATAAAAAATTCAGATGGATCATTGAGGAGTACTGAAAATGCAACTTTTCAAAATGGTGTCAGAAATGGCAGATCAGTCACAACGGTGCATCCTTCAGGTCCAACCATTACCCGTATTTATGAACGTGGCAGACTGGTTCGTACTTTGGATAATTCAACAAGTTTAGACCTTAGGCTCGGACAGTCGAGTTATTCTTTGTTAGAAAGTAGTTTCCCTTGGTATTTAGAACAATACTTTGACAATCCATCATCTAAGGTAGCTTTTTCAGCATTTTTAGATGAAATGGATGAACGTCTGGATGAAGAATATGGCTATGATGTACACTTTTTCGAAGAAAACTTTGAAGAAATATTGTTTGACTTAGAAGATGAAAATATGTTTCTAGATCAAATAGATGCTTATGAAAATTTGCTTTTAATGGATTTACACATCCTCTTTACCAATTTTGAGTTCAGAAGAGCTATTCATGACAAGTTTAAACAAAGAAAGCAAAGTTCTTACCAAGCTTTGCATCAGACCTATCCAAACTTCATAGAACATTTGGAGAGTGCAGGCCATAATCTTAATGAAATCGAACACTTTTGCTTAGATTTTGAAAGTTCAGTTTCTACTTTAATAGATTTAGAAGTAGATGATCCTATGTTTTCAGACAGTTTAGACATTTGGATATTCAGAGTCTTTCAGGACATATTAGAAGATGAAGAATTTATTTCTGAACATTTATCGGCAACTAATCTATCTTATGAGTTTTCTTCCGATCAGATTCTTGTTAAGGCTGCACCATTAAAGCTTGTAAATAAAATACACGAAATGCGAAGTAACTCTATAGCCGTAGATGTGCTCTCTATTCTTTTAGACAGAAGGTATGATTCTGATTATGTAATGATTGCAGCCAGGGAAGCTTTCTTGCGACGAAATGGCCATGTCGTTCCACCGGTCATGACCGTACTTACTGATGGAGAGGAAGATGAACCAAAGCAGATAAGAGGCAATATCCTTTTGAGAGGCACAGAGGATATATCAGAAGTAGGTTTTGTTTGGGATACCGCTTATTGGCCAGATCTGTCGACAAACCGTAAAGTTGAAACAGAAGAAAATGGAGAGTTTTGGATTGACCTGGATGAGTTCGAAGAAAATAAAAGATACTTCATCAGATCCTATGCCATCTATAATGGGGAGACAGTATTCAGTGACATGCTTGAACTGTTTTTAGAAGAAGAAACTACATCTGTGACTAATAGAAATTTACTTGATCTCGAATTTAATTACTATCCTAACCCTAGTTCTGGTGAAATAAATATCGATTTGGGGAAACCTTATAATAGCACCAAATTAACAATAACCGATATGAAAGGGAATATTGTGTTTTTCAAAACATACCACCACCTGTCTATAATCAATGAACATTTGAACCTTGCTTCAGGAGACTATACCTTGACTATTTTAGCGGATCGTAAGATAAGTAGCAAGCATTTGATTATAATTAAGTAGCATTCACATACAAGATTATTATAACAATCATAAAGTCCTTGTCTGAAATATTTTTCAGGCAAGGACTTTATCATGGTCGAGCCTGATCTATCCAATAGAGTTTTTGGATCACTTCTTTTTTCTGGGGACTAACACATAAAAATTCTAAAGATCAATGATTGGATAATCGGTTTATAGCATTTTTTCTTGATAAGAAAATGTGAGAAATACATACATGTGACTGTGAACATTTTATTGATCTGCCCTTGTTTTTTTTATATAATCTATTAGCCTTTTCTTTTTTGCTGCAGGTCAAAAAAGAAACAAAAAACCCCGCCG